>NHEX02000065.1 GCA_002171475.2 Flavobacteriales bacterium TMED96 | reverse complement strand
GCCTCCTCACCAGGAAAAACAAATGATGTTACCGATACTTCAGATGATGGAGACGACAGTGATGGTAATACAACAAATGACCCAACAGTAGTTCAAATTTCCTCAACTCCTGGAATTGAAGCAACAAAAACTGTTACTATTACGGATAATGGTGATGGAGTTATTGGAAAAGGTGATATTGTAAGATATGATATCTCAATTGAAAATACTGGAAATATTTCTTTAAGCAACTTATCTATAAATGATTTATTCAGAGATAATAGAGGTACTAATTTGAGCTTATTAAATCCTGGTCTAACTTTTTCAGGATCTAACTTAGGATCTCCTGCAGGAACAATAAAAGCAAGTGAGACGGCTAATTATATTGGTTTCTATATTATCGAGCAATCTGCAGTCGATGCCGGTGGATTTACAAATCAAGTACTGGTGTCTGCACAAACATCTGGAGGGGTAAATGTAAGCGATGTAAGTGATGATGGTGACGATACGGATGGAAACACAACAAATGATCCTACAGAAACATCAATCACAGCGTCACCATCCCTTAAAGCAGTTAAAATTGGACAGGTAACAGACAATGGTGATGGAATAACTGGCGTTGGAGACGTAATTAATTATTCGATTACAGTAAAAAATACTGGAAACATAACATTAAATAATGTTTCCATAACGGATACCCTTAAAGATGGATCAGGAAATATTTTAAACCTTTCAAATGGTCCAACATATGGAGGTTCATCTATGAACTCAATCAATGGAATTCTAAAACCAAATGAAATTGCAACTTACAATGCTTATTTGATAGTTAATCAAAATTATGTAGACACAGGACTTGTTTCAAATACTGTAACTGCAAATGCAAGCACTACAGGGAATAGCAATATTTCTGATGTGTCTGATAATGGTAACGATGCAGATGGAAACACGGTGGATGATGAGACAATTACAAGATTTGATATGATTCCTTCCCTTGAGGTAACTAAGACAGCAACAGTAATTGACATTAATGGTAATTCACTGAATGATTTAGGAGATAAAATTCTTTATACCATACAGACTTTAAATAATGGTAATGTAGCAGTTAAAAATCTAACTCTTGATGATCAACTTACAAATTCAAATAATACTGTTTTAACCTACACTCAACCTTTGACATTCAAATCAAACTCGTTAGGGTCTAGTGTTGGAAATCTAAAAGTCAACGAAGTTTCAACTTACACTGCTACCTATACAATTACACAAGCAGATGTTGATGCAGGAAAAGTTTTAAATTCAGTTACAGCTAGAGTAAGTGATCCATTAAATTCTTCGGGTGCATCTGATAAAAGTGATGATGGAGACGATACTGATGGAAATACTACCGATGATCCAACCGAAATAATTTTAGCACAAAACCCAAAACTAGAGGTGACTAAAACAGCCAATGTTGTTGATGTAAATAATAGCAATTCTAACGATCAAGGAGATATAATTGTTTACACAATAACTGTGGCAAACACAGGAAGTGTTACTCTTTCTGGAATTACATTAAACGATACTTTAACAGACGGTGATGGTTTAACACTTTCTTTAAATTCAGGACCTACATTTAATTCAGCTACTCAAGGGTCAAATCAAAATAGACTCCTTGTTGGAGAGGTTGTAACTTATACTGCCACATATACTATAAGTCTTCAAGCAGCAAANTCNGGAAGTGTAAATAATNCTTTACAAGCCACAGCTAGCAGTCCAAATAATAATAATAANGTAACCGATGTTTCAGATGATGGNGATGACACNGATGGNAACACTANCAATGATCCAACTATCGTTTTAACCGTTTCTCAAGGTGCCGTTGAAGTAACTAAAACTGCNACTGTNTCGGATACTGATGGAGATAANACCAATAGCGTTGGCGATATAATTAATTATACAATTACAGTTGAAAACAAGGGCGGNCAAACAATTACTGGAGTTAGTTTGGTNGANACACTCACAGACAANAATGGNGTTTCANTAAACCTCACTGCAGGNCCTGTTTTTGTAAGTTCANCAGCTGGTTCATCACAAGGAACTTTAACTGCTGGAGAAACNGCTACTTATACAGCAACCTTTNTNATTGATCNAGCATCGAAAAATAGCGGCGCTATTATTAATAGAGTTACAGTCACTGCAAGTAGTNCTGGTAGTACTGGNGACTTANCAGATGTTAGTGATGATGGGGATGATACTGATGGAAATACAACNAATGATCCAACGATAGTNTATACTTCTTTAATACCATCTATAGAGGTTACAAAAANAGCAAATGTNGTTGATAACGGNGACGGGATNAATGGTGCTGGAGATACAATAAATTATANAATCACTGTAATAAATACTGGTAATGTAAATATATCTGGACTAANTTTANTTGATACTTTAACNGATGGTAATAATGGAGCTTTAACACTTACTTCAAATCCNACATTCACTTCTAATTCACTTGGATCGAATCAAGGGACTTTGGTAATTGGTGAGACNTCAACATATTCTGCAAGTTATTTAATATCTAATGCTGCTGCATTAACTTCTAAAATAAATAATACTGTAACTGCAACTGGTAGTTCACCAGGTAACACCAATGATGTTTCAGATATTAGTGATGATGGGGATGACACAGATGGAAATACTACTAATGATCCAACGGAGGTTATAATTGCTCCTTCAAAAGTGATNGAAGTAACAAAAAGGGCTACNGTTTCAGACAATGGTGANGGAGTAAATGGAGCAGGAGATACAATTAATTATGTTATAACTNTAGAAAATAAAGGTAATGTTCAAATAACAGGATTAACCTTAAACNACATAATCACCGANGGAAATGGAACAAATCTAACCTTAACGACNACACCAACATTTGTTTCAAACTCAANCGNAAGTCNACAGGGTACTATTGCACCCAANGAAATATCAACTTACAATGCTACTTATTTGGTTACTCAAGCAAATGCGGATACTGGAAGTGTTAACAATACTGTTACNGTTACTGGTAGTAGTCCAGGAAACACAAATGACGTATCAGATGTAAGTGATGATGGTGACGATACAGACGGAAACACTACTAATGATGCTACTGTAGTTGAATTTAATTTAAATAGTTCAATTGAGGTGACCAAAACAGCTTATGTAATTGATAANGGTGACGGAACAACTAANTCAGGAGACACAATTGTCTATACAATTACTGTAAATAATAATGGAAATACAGTAGTAAGTTCAATAACTCTTGTTGATAATTTNAANGATGGTAATAATAGAACTCTTCAACTTTCTTCTGGACCNGCATTTGTTTCTTCAACTCAAAATTCTTTAAATGGAAGTCTNGTAGTTGGAGAAACTGCGACTTACTCAGCAACNTATTTAATCACAGATAGTGATTCTGCNACCGGAAAAGTAGTTAACAGCGTCACTGTNNCAGGTTCCAGTCCTGGGAATACAAANAATGTTTCNGATGTNAGTGATGATGGNGATGACACCGATGGTAATACATCAAATGATCCTACTGAAANTGAAATTCAATCAATACCAGCAATAGAGGTTACNAAAACAGCTACTATAACTGATAGNAACAACAATGGNATTAACGANACTAGNGATACCATNTCTTATACAATAACNGTAGAAAATAAAGGGAACATTGTAGTTTCNGGTCTTTCATATGTNGATAAGCTNACCGACGGGAACGGNAAAGACTTAGTTTTAACAACACCACCCACATTCNTTTCANCNAGNCAAGGNTCTNNNAANGGTATAATCTTNCCTGGNGAAACNGCNACATATGTTGCNAACTACATNATTGGTCAGAGAGCCTCTGATACNGGAGTTATAAGAAACAGTATNGTATTTACAGGNAATAGTCCNGGNAAANTTGGAGATGTAACCGATATAAGTGACGATGGTGANGATACAGATGGAAATACAAACGATGATCAAACTGAAATATTTACAGTATCAAATGTCGGTTTAGAGGTTACNAAAACAGCAAAAGTAACTGATAANGGAGATNATAAAATTGGTGCAGGAGATATTNTTGANTATACAATAACNGTAGAAAATAAAGGNAACTCAACNCTTAGCGANATCATACTAATCGACACANTGACTGATGGAGAAGGAAATAGTTTATCTCTTAGTAANGGNCCATTTTTCTCTGGTGCNAGTGANCAATCNGGNGANGGAACATTANTNGGTGGTGAAACNGCNACNTANATNGCNTTCTATATTATTGGGGAAGATGTGATTCCAACAGGTAAAATTATAAATACAGCTGAAGTATCAGCAACTGGGCCGAATTTAAATTACAGAATTTCTGATATAAGTGATGATGGAGATGATACCGATGGTAACACTATTGATGATCCCACAATAGTTTTATTAGAGGAATCTCCAATGATCGAAGTTACAAAAACCGCAACAGTAAGTTCTGAAGATCAAATAATTGATTCTGGGGATTTAATAACCTACACTATTACAGTTGAAAATANAGGTAATACTCCGTTAAAGAATTTGATCATTGAAGATAATTTAAGTGATGCATTAGGCAATAATCTCAAATTATCAAATGGCCCATTTTTCACNGGAGCAGATAAGGGATCTACTGAAGGAAATCTAAAAATTGGAGAAATTGCAACTTATATTGCGTTCTATTCTATAGAAACTGAGGCCGCTGAAACAGGACTTATTATTAACTCAGTAAGTGCATCCGCAGTAAANTTGGATGGGACAAAACAAATTTCAGACATATCTGACGATGGGGATGATACAGATGGTAATGTTGAAGATGATCCTACTGTAATTCAAATAACCCCAAGACCAGAATTGGAAGTTACTAAAACTGCGTCGGTTACATCTAGGGANGAATTTATAGGTGCTGGTGATGTAATAACTTATACAATTTCAATTAGAAATACAGGAAACGTAAAAATAAATGATTTGACAATTGAAGATACAATGTATGACGGTAACGGAGGTAGAATATACCTTAGTACAAATCCTTATTTTGTTTCCTCNACTTTAGGTTCAGACCAAAATTCAATATTGCCAGATGGTTTAGTAATTTACGAAGCGATTTATAACATTACTCAGGCAGATGCCTATACAGGATTTATTGAAAATATTGTTCAGGTATCAGGTACAGTTCCAGATTATAATTTACCGATTTTTGACATCAGTGATGACGGAGATGATGATGATGGCAACACTACTGATGATCCAACAGTTACTGAATTATATAACCAGTTTGAATCTAAAATCGAAGTGTTTACACTTGTCACACCAAACAATGATGGGAAGAATGATATACTTTATATCAGAGGTATAGAGGATTACCCAAACAATCTACTTAGAATATTCAATAGATGGGGAGTCTTGGTTTTTGAAGTCAAAAATTATCCAGGAAGGGTTAACTCAGANGCGTTTAATGGATTTTCTAGAGGTAGAATAACGATTGATCAAAACGTTGAGTTACCCTCAGGGACATACTATTATGTTCTTACTTTCCCTGAAGAAGATAATCCTGGAAAAACAGAATATGTTGGTTATTTATTCTTGTACAATGATTAAAAGAAATTTAAACATATCACAAATTATTTCTTCTATCCTACTGGTCTTAATTTCCTTTTCAAACTATGCTCAGCAAGAAGCTCAATTCACACAATACATGTATGCAACTCAAATTTTTAACCCAGCATATTCAGGTAATAGAGGTATAATGAGTTTAAAGTTTTTGGGAAGATCTCAATGGTTAGATATTGAAGGCTCTCCAAAAACTAGTATTCTTGCCTTTGACACTCCCATTGGTAGAACTGAAAATATGGGATTGGGTTTATCTGTATTTAATGACCAGATTGGTCCAGTAGATGAAACAAATTTTTCAATTGATTACGCTTACTCGATAAGATTTATGTTTTCAAAATTAACCTTTGGTCTAAAAGCTGGTTTAAATAGTATGGATATAAACTTTTCAAAGCTTAATATATACGACAATACCGACCCCTATATCAACTATGTCATAGACAATAAGTTTCAACCTCAAGTTGGGGTCGGTATCTTCTTTAATTCTGAAAATTACTATTTAGGATTGTCTGCTCCAAATCTTTTGGAAAAAAGATTTTTTGAATTGGCTGAAAGCAGTTCTAGTTTTTTTTCAAGAGTATCAGATAATATTCATTTTTATTTGATTGGTGGTTATGTGTTCGACTTACTACCGTCATTAAAATTTAAACCCGCGACACTTGTCAAAGCCGTAAGAGGAACTCCTTTGCAGTGGGATTTATCTTTTAACTTTTTGCTTAACAACAATTTTACTTTTGGTATTGCTAACCGACTGGATTCAGCAATTACTGGCCTTGCTGGAATTCAAGTTTCAGATGCGCTAATGATAGGTCTTTCATATGATTTTACTACTACAGAAATTGAAGATTACAGCTCTGGTAGTTTTGAGGTATTTATTAGGATTGATTTCGGAACTAATANGAAAATTTTAACACCAAGATTTTTTTAAATGCTAGTAAATAAACACATAAAAAAATTTATTTTACTACCTNTAGTATTAATATTTCTAGGTCAAAATATTTATTCTCAAAAGAGTATGAAATCTGACTCTATTTTTGTAATTGTAGGGTCATTCAAGAACCAATATAANGCTATATATCTAGAGAGGGATTTAAGAAAAAAAGGATTTAAAAATGCCACTTCATTAAANCGTAAAAATGGATTTTATAGAGTCTCAATAGAGCGTTTTTCTGAGTTAGCAAAAGCTAAAAATTTCATTAAAGANAATCAACTTAAAAAGTCAGAGTTTTGGTATCAATATTCAAATGGTCAAATTATTAAAAATTATGATGAAAAATCAGACAATAAGATTTTAACTAAAACCGATTCAATATTAAATAAAAAAGAGACTAACGAAACTCAAAATACTAAACCTTCAAATAAATTATTAAAATCCGAAATAAAAGAANCCTTGGTTAATATTAGTTCNGGNACTGAAAAAGAAAATAAAACAAAATCTAAAATAAATATCATTGNCACAACTAATTTTCAACCTCAAGTTGAATTAAAAGATGATTTAGAAAGTAAATTTTTAGTCAACCAACAGCCAAATTCATCAAAATTTGTTAATAATGAAAATTCAGATTTCAATTTAGAAAACAATGTTTACAATAGTTTTTCTTATGATAATCAAAATAATAGATTTAAAACTCATCAAAATCATGGTACAGACTCATTATCTAGANTATATGATCCAAAATCAAGATCTCAAAGNCAAAATATATTTACAGCAAAAAACAATTTCGAATCTTATGAATATTCTCCTGCAATTGAAAAATATCTAAAGATTGTTAGGTCGGGAAGAGCATCTAAGGAAGCGTACCAATTTTTAGCTTTATCTTTTTTTAACAACAGCCAATACGATTTAGCTACCGTATGGTTTAACAAATTAATTAGTACTTATCCAAAAGGTCTCGATCCTGAAATATATTTTAAAGCTGCAATTTCATTCAAAAGCATTGAAGCATATGAGGTTGCNGATCAGCTAACTGAAAAATATTTAAATCTAACTAATAATCCAATTTCTAAAAATAATTATACATCATCTAAAAATTATTTAGACGATATTTTTGAATCACAATTTATTTATCAGCTTTATGAAACAAAGATTAATTCTGGGAAATCAGATTTTGGCCCTAATTTCTACAGTAATAATCAGATTATTTTTTCATCTTCTGAAGATGCCACTGGAAGTAAAAATTATGATTGGTCAAATGAACCCTTTTTAGATCTTTTTGTTGCTGAAATTGATTCATTAGGAGTGCTAGTCGATAGAGAAAGATTAGGAGGGGAAGTTAATACNAAATATCACGAGTCCTCAGCAACAATCTCAAAGGATGGTCAAACAATGTATTTTACCAGAAATAACTATTTCAATGGTAAGTTGAGAAAGTCAAGGGATAATGTGGTAAAATTAAAGGTGTATAAAGCCACAAAAAATGATGATAATTCTTGGGGATCAGTTAAAGAACTTCCTTTTAATGGAAATGATTTCTCGGTGGCTCATCCAGCCCTAAGTCCTGATGGTAAAAAATTATATTTCTCGTCAGATATGCCGGGAACGTTTGGGAAGTCTGACATATGGTTTGTTTACATTTATGATAATGAGGAGTACAGCCAACCAATTAACTTAGGGCCAAATGTAAATACCGAGTTTAGAGAATCTTTCCCTTTTATTGATGATAGTTTTAATTTGTTCTATTCGAGTGANGGAAAAATGGGACTTGGTGGATTCGATGTTTTTTCTTCTAAATTAAATAGTAGAGGTTTTCCATCTAAAACCCAGAATCTAGGTATTCCCTTAAACTCCCCCTTTGACGATTTTGGATTTGTATTCAAAGAACAACTAGGATTTGGTTACTTTTCTTCAAACAGAAGTGGACCAAATGGAAGCTCATCAGATCAAGTTTACAGAATAACTAGAATTTTAAGACCTAAAAAGGAAGTTANCCTGTCCTTAAATGAGGGTCTTCAAACTAATTTAGAGTACAGAAAACCTCAAGAATGTTCNCCGTCAATTTCTGGTTCTGTTTACGATATATATACTAGAGAGCTTTTNGTAGGATCNTTAGTAGAGTTATTAAACCAAAATAACAATCCAATAGANGAAACCATAGCAGATGAAAAAGGACAATTTTATTTTCCAAAGAGANATTACTACTGTGAAAATAGATATAAAATTAGAGTCTCTAATGGTTTAGGATATAATTCCAGATTAGTTGACTTAATCTTTGATGATAGTCCAAACATAATTGAAAATGTTGGTTTAAAATGGAATAAAGAATGTCTTCCTTATGATTTAATATGTTTACTCAACATTNAGCCAATCTACTTTGATTTAGATAAATANACACTAAGGCCATCATCGATAATTTCACTCAACGAGGTNTTCAAAACGCTAATTAAATATCCTAATATGATCTTAGAGGTAAATTCTTACGCTGATTCAAGAGCATCTATTCCTTATAATCGAGTTTTGNCACTAAGGCGAGCTCAAGTAACAAAATCTTGGNTAGTAAAAAAAGGTATTGATCCAAGTAGATTNCTAATTAAAGCTTATGGGGAAGAGAATATTGATAATTTGTGTGGAGATAATGTTGACTGTTCAGAAAGAGAATATCAATTAAACNGAAAGTCCTCATTTAAAATATTAAAATTTTGATTTAAACATCGACCCTGTATCAACTATGTCTTTAAGACATGTAATCCTCAAGCGGGGTCGATGTTTATAAATTTAATTTTCTAATCTTTGTATCTTTAATTAAAGTAAATAAAAATATATGAAATTTAATATAAGCATATTTCTGTTAATTGCATTTTTAATTAATGTTTCTGCTCAAAAAAAATACAGCAANAAATTCATAAATNAAAAAAAGAATTTAGTTAAAAAATTAACTCAGGATAGCCATAAGCAAACACAAATTATGGTTGATAAAGTTTTTAGTTTTGCTGAGCTAGGCTTTCATGAGGTAGAATCNTCAAAATATCTCACAAGTATACTTGAAAAAGCAAATTTTAAAATTGAATATGAAATTTCTGATATTCCAACGGCTTGGTTTGCAAAATGGAGTAATGGCAGTGGTCCGATCATTGCACTTGGAAGTGATGTTGATGGAATTCCGAAAGCTTCACAATACCCTGGAGTTGCATACCATAGACCAATGGTTGAAGGAGCACCTGGACACGGTGAGGGACACAACTCAGGTCTTCCAGTGGTTATAACTGCTGCACTGGCAGTTCAAAAAACAATGATNGAAAATAACATAAACGGAACCTTAATTATTTGGCCTGGAATTGCNGAAGAACAACTAGGTTCAAAAGCATGGTATGTCAGAGATGGTTATTTCGATGATATTGATATGTGTATTTTTACCCATGTTAGTAGTAATATGTCTGTTTCTTGGGGCCAGGCTAGGGGTACTGGTTTGATATCAGTTGAATATACTTTTTATGGTGAATCGGCACATTCTGCAGGTGCTCCGTGGAGGGCCAGAAGTGCACTTGATGCTGCAGAGCTNATGAATATTGGTTGGAATTACAAGCGTGAACATCTTCACCCATTAAAAAGATCCCATTCAATTTTTAGAAAATCTGGAGATCAACCAAATGTCGTCCCATCAGAAGCATCAATTTGGTTTTATTTAAGAGATGTAAAATATGATGGAATCATGAAAATGTATAATGATGCAAATAACATTGCTGAGGGAGCAGCTAAAATGACAGACACAAAATTTTCATCAAAAGTTCTTGGAACTGCTTGGCCTAGACATTTTAATAAAGTAATTGCAGAGACCATGTATGAAAATATAAAGGAAGTGGGTTTACCGACTTGGTCGGAAAATGATCAGAAACTTGCAAGGGCAGTTCAAAAAGTTGTTAAATCAAGCAACCAAAATGGTTTAGCTACTAAACTTTCAAAAATTGGAATACCACAAAAAACACTAGTTAGTGGAGGTTCAGATGATATAGGTGATATTTCTTGGAAAGTACCAACAGTAACTCTCAGATTTCCTTCAAATATTCCAGGTCTTCAAGGGCATCATTGGTCAAATGCAATTACNATGGCAACTCCAATTGCCCATAAAGGCGCAACTGCAGGGGCAAAAGTGGTTGCTATGACAGTAATGGACTTTCTTTTAAATCCAAACCTATTAAATNAGGCAANAAATTATTTTAATAATGTCCAACTTAAANANGATACCTACAGGCCAATGATATCTAAAGATGATCNTCCACCGACGGAATTAAACACAAATATAATGTCTAAGTACAAACCTCTTTTGAGTAAATTTTATTATGACGAAACCAAATACGATACTTATTTAGATCAGCTTGGAGTAGAATATCCAACATTGGAGAAATAAATAAAGCCTCCGNNNAGGAGGCTTTTTAAATTAATTTTCNCTNATAAATTTATACATNACNACTNTNTTCTTTANNTCTCTNAGTTTNGACCAATCCANGCTATTACGNGATACATCTGANNCAGNNCCTAANNTNGTNTTTAAAAANTCTTTGTATTCATCATACCAATCGATTGTCACGTGAGAAAAATAGTTATCGCTTCCATAGTCATCAATTCTTCTATGAAAATTCCAACCCACTCGAAGAGAGTTATCAGGAATGGATTTTGTGTTGCTTAATTCAGTTTTTTCATAAGTGCCCCACTTTTTTGGATTAGCACTCATAAAATTGAGCACCATAATCTCAGGTAAATAATCAACGCCTTTTTTTCTAGCCGACCCTAGATCAATCCATTTAACTTGAGCAACTCTTTCTCTGATAGCGTTTACATCTTTCCACATAAGCTCCCAGGATTTGTCGGTCATATTAAAATAATCTCTTGCGCCACCTTCTATTGGATATTTATCCATATCGAATATGTAAGTTACCATATGTGTAAAATCCTCTTGGGGATTATCTACAACTTTCCATACATCCCATTGAAGTAATTTTCCTTCTTTAATTCTATTGGTATGTATTTTTGAAAAGGTCTCTTTGATATAGTTGTCATAAGCTTGGACGTTATGTGCTTTTATGAAAACAATGTCATAAAGTTTAGTTTGCCCAATTACTATTGATGTGGACAAAAAAAATGTTAATAGAAATATTTTTTTCATTTTTAATTTGTTTACGGTTAATAAAAAACAATATACAAATAAGTAAGTAAACTTAATTAAGAAGATATTTCTATTACGTAAAAAGACTCCCACTAAGAAAGTGAGGGCTTTAAAAAAAGATTATATAAAAAACCCTCTCAGAAATAACTAAGAGGGCTTTCAAGTAGTCTAATTTTATTAGATAAATTTAAAATCTTTTTACTGTTTGAACTTGATAAGCCTGTATGTAATCAACCTTACCCCTTGAAGCAATATAATCTCTAAATGCCTTTGTTTTTTGAATTTTACGTAAAGTCAATTGAACATCATTTTCATCTTTTCCATAAATAATTAATCCATGAGATGCTCCTGGTGTACCACCTAGTTCATAACTCACTAAACCCATGCTTCTACCATCAAGAATTTCTTTTGCAGCTTTTACATTTTTATCCCATGCTGATTTAAATTTTGATGGCTCATGAACTCTAACATCGTAAACTCTCGCTGTTGGATATTTTTCCCAATCTCCGCCTTGAGTAAAACTCAAAACAGATCCAGATGAACTATCAGGAGTGTTTGGATGTGTCATATCATTCATTTTTTCAACCCACAACTCCCATTTCTGCTCACTCCATTGATTTTCAGTCCCCCAATTTGATGGGTCTCCCCAGATAACAATTCTATGTGTAACACCATTCTTAAAGCCTACCCCTTGAAGCATCAAACCTCCTGATTTCCATTTTCCACCTTCTGAGAAGTCTGTAAAAAGTTTTAAGACGTTTGCGGCTTGTCCCCTTTTAACATTAAGGTTATAATATCTAACAGAGGTTTGTGCGCTAACGCTTAATGCAAATAAAAAAGTTAAGTAATATATAATTTTTTTCATTTTATTTAGTTTATGGTTAATAATTTCAAATATAATTTTTTATAAGCAAACCTTTAAGTTTTCATAGAATTTAATAATCAATAACAATTTTTATTTAAAAAAATATTCTTTTTGTTATTACATCTTTAAAATTTCATTTAAATATCACTTTTACTCTAAAAGTAATCGGCAAGAATATATATTTGCAAAAACCAAATCAATGAAGAAAAAATTACTTTTATTTTTATTATTATTTCTTAGCTTATTCAGTTCATTTTCTCAAAGTATAATTGCTGGTAAAATTGTAGACGCATCAGATATTGGTATCCCATATGCAGACATCCTACTCCTAGATGAAGAAGAAAATTGGACTAACGATAGAACATCATCTGATGAAAACGGAGACTTTGAATTATCCACAAAAGAAACTGGAAAATTTAAAATTTCAGTCATAAGTATTGGTTTTGAAAAGTATGAATCAGATTTTTTTTCACTCACACTAAACAAGGCATTTGATCTTGGAACGATAAATCTTGAGCAGGAATCTTTTGAATTAAACGACGTAGATGTTACTGCTAGAAGGAAAATTCAATACAAAAGGGAAATTGACAGAACTATAATTGATTTAGAAACAGATTCATCTACCTCTGGTGCTTCTTTATTAGATGTTTTGGAAAGAACTCCTGGTGTGATTGTGGATAGACAATCCCAATCTATATCCATGTTAGGTAAATCAGGAGTGAATGTTATGATAAATGGGAAAATAAGTTATATGCCCATAAATGCACTTGTTCAGTATCTCAATGGAATGAATGCAGATAATGCAAAATCAATTGAATTAATAACGACTCCACCTGCAAACTTTGATGCTGAGGGCAATGCAGGATTTATAAATATTGAATTAAAGAAAAACCCTGAAGAAGGTTACAATGGAAACTTAACTCTTGGTAACGGATTTGGAGATGATAGAACCATTCAAAATACGTCCACAAATTTTAATCTCAATTCAAACAGCATCCATATGACATTTAATTATTCTCTTTTAAATAATCTTTTACCTGCAAATGCAGAATTAAACAGATCCTCTTATGAAACAGATATACCTGAAGATATAAAATATACATGGAATAGAGATAATCATAGACAGGTACACAACCTTAGATATTCATTTGTATACGATATTTCGGAAAAAACAGAAGCAGGTTTTTCAATTACAGGATATTCAAATAATTACAAAACAAATGGAGAATCTTTTAACGAATATTCTACTAGACCAAATGAAATTGATTTATTGAACTTAGTTGAGGATAATTATTGGAAGAGTTTTCAGATAGATTCTTACTTAGCCTATAAATTTAATGATGAAAAGAAAATCTCCTTTGATTTTAATTATTTGAAGTATTTAAATGATCAACCAATAAATTATACAATAACAAGTGGTGAAACTTCATTATCACAAAGAAATTTATTAAGTAAAAAAAACTCACCTTTTGACATTAAGGCCTATATGATAGATTATGAGGATAAAATTTTAAAGAAAGTAAACTTTTCAGCAGGTCTAAAATTTATCAAATCAGATTTTACAAATGAAAATAGTTTATTTGAAGAAAATCAAATTGTTGATTTCTTTACTTCAACAAGTGTACTTGATGAAAGTGTTTCAGCTGTATACGCTCAATTTGACACCATGTTTAACGAAAATATTACGTTTAAATCTGGTATACGATTTGAAAACACTCAGACACTTGTTACAGACCAAATTGGAAATTCTTTGGTTGATCGTAATTATGGAAATTTTTTTCCAAGTATTTTTTTAGGATACAAATTAAATGACAATAATAACCTTAATCTATCATTTAGTAAAAGAATAAATCGTCCAGCCTTTACGGACCTAGCTCCATTTGTGTTATTTTTTGATTTAGATTCCGGTATACAAGGGAACACATCATTACAGCCCTCTTTCACAGATAACTTCCAGATTGATTACAGGTTTAAGTCTATTAGTATTTCTGCTCAATACGCTGATGAAAAAGATATAATGGGGAGATTTCAACCAAAATTTTTAGAAAATGGGTTTTTAATTTTAAGACCAGAAAATTTGGATTCTCAAAAAACATTAAGTGCAATATTAAATTTTCCAATTTATCCAGCTAATTGGTGGGATATTAGATTTTTTACGACCTATTCTTATTCTAATCTTGTTCATAATTCAGATCAGTATACATTAGATAGAAACAACTCTAATATTAGATTTAACATCAATAATGATATCACTTTGGGTAAAGACTATACTCTGCAGATTTTCGGAACCTACAGGTCAAGACAGTTATTTGGTGCATATGATCTTTTACCAGCAGGAATGTTAAATATCACACTTCAAAAAAAGACAGATAATTTTATATACACTTTAAATGCTGTAAATATTTTAGATTCCAATTATTTTAGATGGGATTCAGATATTCCGGGCATAAATTTAGAATCATTTGGATATATTGATTTTACCCCACCTCAAATAAAATTAAATATTGCTTATAATTTTGGCAATCAAAACTTGAAATCAAAAAAAGTTAAAGCAAGCGATCAGACAAAGAGAATTAAATTTCAAGGTGACTAGTCCTTCTGTAAAACGAAATAATCTCCAGCTACTTCGCATCCTGCGTTCTTACCAACATCGTCAAATACTATTGTTCTAGTTCTTCTTTCAATCAATTTAACTTCAATTTTGGAAGTCATACTTTCATCAATTTTCGCGTCCATGAATCCTTGAATTGGTGCAGCCAGGGTAGCTGTTTTGGATCTGTAGACTAAAATTTTTAAAATATGTTTTGGGTTTTCAATTATTATCTCAACTCGTCTTTCATTTATTTTACATTTTTTAACTTTTGAAAAGTTGTATGTTGTAAACTCTATAAGTTTGTTTTTTATCCACAACCCGGCTATAAAACCATTGAAGGAAAGTACCTTAAAAGGGATTTTTGCAATTGAGCATTTGAAAGAAATTTTAGACTCACTAAAATGATTTGATTGCATCCAAACATATCCAATTGGGAAAGAATGACCCCAATCTTTTTCAGTGTATCCTCTTCCAGAAGTAAAGTCAACCTTTTCGCCGTTAACCGAAAGTTCTCCCTTGATTGAGTGGTCCATACTTAAAATTCCGTGATAGCACTCCATGAAAGGGACAAATGAAAATGGACCCATTATACCGGGAGAAAAAAATGAACTTGACCAAGGAGTAACATTTAAGAACATTAGACTTCCTTTAATATTTTGAAGATCAAGGTCTACAGAATGGGTTGTAAATCTATTTTTTTCAATTTCAATTACGTGTTTATTAGGATTAGCTTTAAAAGACTCAAAAGGAAATTTGATATATTCAGAGGTTGAATTTTTACCATCTAAAATTTGTATAAAAGCCTGCTTATTTCCATTTTGATCAATTGCTACACCAGGAATAAAGGCAAAGGCACTTTTTTCGTCTTTTGATACGATTTTGTAATACCAACCTTCGAAAAATCTTTTCTTCTTTCCCCACCCATGATATAATTCGGGATTCCAAATACCTCTAATTTTTTGAGCTATCAATTTTTTTGTGTTTAACGTAAAAAACAAATATATTCATAGTATGGTTGTAAGACGTATTTTCTATCTAATATTTCTTCTTGTTCTTGCATGTTCAAAAGATAAAGATGAGGATCCACAATATGTTGTTAAAAACTATGATGTCTCAATTGAAACTACTGAGGGTGGAACTGTTAGCTACGCTGGAGGTTCAATCCAAGCTGGACAAACTGTAACAGTAAATGCATCTCCCTCTGATGGTTATAAGTTTACTGGTTGGTCAGGCGATGCAACAGGTAATGAAAACCCCTTGACAGTAACTGTTTATTCAAACACTAACATAACAGCAAATTTTGAAAGAATTAAATATGTTTTAAACGTTGGAGTTGTTGGTTCAGGACAAGTAAGTCAAACTATTATAAGTTCATCTAAAAAAGGTGAGGAGTACAATGCTGGAACAGTGATAAGATTAAATGCAAATTCCAATTCAGGGTCATTATTTACTACTTGGTCTGGCTCAACCACTGAAACATCAAGTGAAATAGATATAACAATTGATGGCACGAAATCAGTCACAGCTACTTTTGAGGAACAAATTTTTAATTTGGTCAATCAAGACAATGTTTTCATCGGAACGGGAAGATGGAAAATTAGAAAACCAAAAACTGGTGATAGAGGAAGTGGTAAATTAAATCATTGTGAAATAACAGAATTAATTTTTAGAAAAGATGGCACCTTCACCATTGTTTTTACTGATTTAACTGTTGCTGGAATTTACAGAGTTAGCCAAAGTCAAACTTCTTCTTTTAGTATTGACCTTTCAGTTGCAAGAAACAACTATGGAAAAATAGATAACCTTACCTTAACTAATAATTACATTAGTTTTAGCATTGTCTCTTCCGACTGTGATAAGTCTGTCCAAGCTGATAAAGATAAAGACTACGATGAATCTAAAGACCCCCTAGCATGTAAGATAGAGGGTAATCTTTTGAGTGGCCCTCAAACACAAGTGGTTTCTGCCACTCAGTCAATTGCTGAGGTTAAATATGAGTTTTCGACAAATTGTCCTCAATTAATAAATTCCAGTGTATCGAATCTTCCACCAGGAGTAACAATGTCATTTGTTGATAATATTGCTACTATTTCTGGAGCCCCAACTTCTCAGGCGAGTGGTGTGTATAATTATTTGATTTCATTAGACAATGCACTTTCTGCTACGGCTACTGACCCTGCTGCACCAGCTTCTGCTCAATTCTCAATTGAGGGAACAATTGAAGTTACATCTTCTGTAACCCAAACCTCGTGTAGTCAGGCATCTATAACTTTAGTAGATGGAAATCCAAACCAAAGTATTATTATTGGTGAATCAATTGGTACTATTGTATGGGAGTTATCTACTGACTGCCCACCAGACTCCAATGGGGTGCCACTAAATTCTAGCGCAAGTGGACTTCCTCAGGGAGTAACTTACAGTTTCTCAGGACAAAATAATCGAATATTTGTTCAAGGAACTCCAAGTTCAGTAGGAACCTATTCTTACAACATTATTTATTACAATGAGCAACAATTGTCATCATCAAGTGTAGTTGCTTCGGTAACCGGAGTAATTACCGTTGCTGCAAGTTCAACGACCACAAGTACCTCATGTTCTGCCGATCCATGTACAATTAGTGGCGCGCTTGTCAGTGGAGCCCAATCACTTACAACAACGGTTTCTACCGATAGCGTTCTTGTTCGATATGATTTTACTAATACTTGCTCACAAGTTATACAAGCATCTGTTTCAGGTTTGCCTCCCGGAGTTACTTATATAGTTCAAGAGGTAAGTCCTTCTCTTGCCTATGTTCAACTAAGAGGAATCCCTACCAGTGTTGGAAACTACAATTATACTATAAATGTTGATAATTCACTTATTGCTACAGCTTCAGCTCCAGCTTGTGCAGCTACAGCTTCAACAACTATAACTGGATCTATCTCAGTAGTAGCTTCCTCAACTGCTGCAACCTCTTGTACTCAAGCATCGATCTCTTTAGTCAGTGGTAATCCAAATCAAGCTATAACTTTGGGTAGTGCAGTTGGAAATGTCACTTGGGGGCTAAGTACAGACTGCCCACCGGATGGTAATGGCGTTCCACTAAACTCAAGTGCAAGCGGTCTTCCACCTGGAGTGAATTACAGCTTTTCAGGACAAAATCAGCAAATTTTATTAAGTGGAACACCAAGTTCAGTTGGGACATACTCCTATAACATAGTTTATTACAATGGACAACAATTGTCTGGTTCAAGCGTAACTGCATCTGTAACAGGAATTATTGCGATTTCAGCTGTCCCAAGTTGTACAATTAGTAGCTCAGTTTTAAGCGGTTCAACAAGTCAAGTTGTTAATGCAGGAAGCCCAATTACTAACATTGTATATCAACTAAATTCATCAAATTGTGCAGGATCATTTACGAGTATAAATGCTACTGGTTTGCCACCTGGTGTTTCTGCCTCTTTAGATTCAAGTAATGATCGAATAACTCTAAATGGTAGTCCGTCTAATCAAACATCAGGAACTTACAATTACAGTATATCATTTGAAAATAGTAATAACGGATCTCCAGTATCTTCATCTGTTAGCGGTTCAATTACTGTTAACCCTGTATGTACTGTTTCAGGATCAATTACATCTGGAAATGCTGATCAGACTATAGCTGAAGGCCAGTCTATTACTGATATAATAGCTTCATTTAGTTCAAGTTGTTCGTATCCATTGACTGCGAATGCTTCAGGACTTCCGAGCGGCGTAACTGCCACATTCAGTGGTAATAATCAATTATTAATTGCTGGTACTCCAAATTCAGGTGCGGGAACATTCACATATCAAATTGCAATTTATGATAACCCACCAGCAGGTCAAGTTAGCTCATCAATAACTGTAGGCGGAACTATAGCTATAAACCCAAGTACAACGTCTTCTTCTACGAATGCCACACAAACATGGTCAATTAATGTAACAGCTCAAAATAGTGCTAACTATCAATTATCTGGTAACGACAGAAATGGAACTGTCACAGGAAATGATCCAACAGTTACGATTGCCCTAGGTGATACACTTAATTTTGCTGTTGATGCACCGGGTCATCCATTTTATTTAAAAACTCAGTCGGGTACAGGTACTGCTAACCAAGTTAGCGGAGCAACAAACCAAGGTACCGAAAATGGAACAGTAACTTGGACACCCAGTGCAACAGGAACCTATTATTATATTTGCTCCTTGCACGGCGGTATGGTAGGTACCATTATTGTACAATAAAAAAACCTCCTTTTTAATGAAGGTTTAAGTTTTTATTTTTTTAAAGGCATTCTTTTGGCCTTTAACCTTTTTGCTTGTTGCCAAGTTTGTATTTTTCCATCTACAATATAATACCACTCCTCATACGTAGCGTCTTCGGAGGTAAATCTTGCATTTACCCATTCACCCTCTTGATTTTTATATTCTGGATTTTCAGATTTTGTTTGTTTTACAGAGTATGCAAAATTTGTTTTCCATCCCCAATTGATATCACTAGCTTGAAAATCTTGATATTCTTTTTCAATCAAATCAACAAATTCTTGAGGGCTATTTGCAATATCTCCATTAGCAAAATGCATCCAAGGCTTGTCGTGGATATATGATTTTAAAGTTTCATAATCTCTATCAGCCCACGCTTTATCGATTTTTTTAAAAATCTCAACGGTTGCATTGGAGCCCATCATAACTTGGTGGTCAGAGCTAGCGAAAAATCCATTTGTAGAAACTTCAGCTTTTATATTGTTTGTTGTATTTTGGTTGCATCCAACAATAGCTAATAACGCTATTAATAAAAATTTAATAATCTTCATTTTGATGTTTTTTACAAATATAGTCAACTTTCAATTTTATATTTTTTAATTCAATTTTTTCAAGTTTATAGTTTAATGTATCTTGAAAATATATGGAGATAAGTTTATCAAGTATCGACGTCTTAATAATTCTAATTTACTTTTCTTTAATCATTTTAATTGGTATTTGGATATCAAGAAAAACAAAATCTGAAGATGATCTTTTTTTAGGTGGCAGAAGTTTAACTTGGGGAGTTATAGGACTCTCACTTTTTGCGTCAAATATATCCAGTACGACAATCGTTGGTCTAACTGGGGCTGCTTATTCTAGTGGAATAGTTCAATCTGTTTATGAATGGATTTCTGGTATCCCGCTTATTATTGCTGCATTGATTTTTGTTCCCCTATACTTAAATTCAAAGATTACTACTATACCAGAATTTTTAGCAAAAAGGTTTGATAGAAGGGCACAGGTTTTTTTTTCAGTTATAACCATAATTACGAGTATTTTAATTGAAACTGCAGGAGGATTGTATGCAGGTGCGATTGTACTTAAAACTTTTATTCCAAATCTAGTAATTTGGCAAACCACACTAGTCCTTGCTCTTTTTGCTGGTATTTACACTGCTTATGGTGGATTAAAAGCAGTTGTTTATACTGACTCTTTGCAGGCTGTTATATTAATATTTGGAGGAATAGTTTTGACTTATATTCTATTTGAAAAAATCGATTTTTCACTTGAAACAATGATTGCATCAGCTCCAGAAGGTCATTTTTCTATTTACAAGCCAATTGATGACAAAACCCTTCCTTGGCCAGGATTATTTTTAGGAGTTCCATTATTGGGATTTTGGTATTGGTCTACAAATCAGTATATCGTTCAAAGAGTTTTAGGTGCAAAAGACATTAAAAATGCTCGCTGGGGTGTTTTGTTGGGAGGGTTTTTAAAATTAATTCCTCTTTTTATTATGGTCATTCCTGGGGCAATGGCTATAAGTATTTATACAGGAATAGAAAATCCAGATATGGTGTATCCCACGATTGTATTAAATGCACTTCCTAAGGGATTGGTAGGTTTGGTTTTAGCGGGACTTATTTCAGCTATTATGTCGAGCGTAGATTCCACTTTAAATTCATCTTCAACTCTTATTGTTGTTGATTTTATAAAGCCAAAAATATCAAATATTACTTCAAATGATATTGTAAAATACGGAAGATGGTCAACATTTATTTTAATGATTATTGCAGCTGTTTGGGCTCCTATGATTCAATATTTTGGCGGTATCTGGGTTTACTTGCAACAGATGTATGCCATTTTTGTTCCACCCATCGTTGTCCTTTTTTTGATTGGGGTTTTTGATAAAAAAGGAAATGCGAATGGAGCGTATTTAACCTTAATTTTGGGAACTATTTTAGGTATAATTATTTTCATACTTCAACAGTTGGGAATTTGGAATATTCACTTTACAATCAACGCAGGTATTGTTGTTGCAATTTCAACTATTATATTTATTTTAACTAGTAGGATGTTTGCTCCTCCAAAAATTGAAATTATTGAAAATTTTACTTTTCAAAGAAGATTAATAAATCAAGATAACGATACAAGTATCTGGTATAAAAATTATAAGATATGGGCAGGAATATTATTTATATTTATCGTAATAATTTTTATAACTCTTTTCAAATAATTTTAAAATGAATAGAACGTGGTGGAAAGAAGGTGTTGTTTACCAAATTTACCCGAGATCATTTAAAGACTCATCTGGCAACGGGATTGGTGATATTTATGGAATAATAGAGAAGTTAGATTACATCAAATCTTTGGGTGTAAATATGATATGGATTTGTCCTATTTACAGTTCCCCAAATGATGATAACGGATATGATATTTCGGATTATAGAAAAATAAGTGAAGAGTTTGGTGGTAACAAGGTGTTTGATATTCTTTTAGATGAAATGCATAAAAGAGATTTGAGACTAATTATGGATTTAGTAGCTAATCATTCTTCAGACGAACACAAGTGGTTTCAAGAATCAAAAAAAGGAGAGAGCAATCCATACCACGACTATTATTTTTGGAAAAAAGGTAAAGCAGACACACCACCTAATAATTGGTTATCAGTTTTTAGTGGCTCAGTTTGGGAATGGGACACGGATTTGAATAAATATTATCTCCATTCATTTACTAAAAAACAACCTGATTTGAACTGGGAAAATCCAAAAGTGAGAGAAGAAATTTACGATATTTTAAATTTTTGGTTCTCAAAAGGTGTTGATGGATTTAGAATGGATGTAATCTCATTTATATCAAAAAGATTAGATTTTCCCTCAGCGAAAGAGGGAGCCACCTTGTCTGAAATGATGGAAAATATATATGCTAACGGGCCTAGGATTCATGAGTTTTTAAAAGAGATGAATAAGAAGGTGTTGTCTAAATATGATATAGTTACTGTCGGAGAGGGTCCCGGCGTTAATTTAAAGACTGGACTTAAATATGTAGATGAAAATGAAAAAGAATTAGATATGGTTTTTCATTTTGATCATCTTCAAATAGATTTTGGACCAGAGGGTAAATTTGACCCTCAGCCAATAGATTTCATAAGATTTAAAAAAGTGTTTTCCGACTGGGATTCACTTTTAAGAAACAAAGGGTGGAATAGTATTTTTTTAGGGAATCATGATTTTTCAAGAATCGTATCTAGGTTCGGTAATGATAAAAAATATAGAAATGAGTCGGCAAAACTTTTAGCTACTTTATTAATGACTTTAAGAGGAACACCCTATGTCTATCAAGGGGATGAAATTGGAATGACCAATGTTAAATATCCTTCAATTGAACACTATGACGATATTGAAACTAGAAATGCATGGAATGAGGCTGAGGAGCAAAATAAAGACATGGATGTTTTTTTAAAAGCTATTCATATACAAAGTAGAGATAATGCTAGAACACCACTGCAGTGGGATGCTTCAAAATTTGCTGGTTTTTCAACCACCAAACCATGGATAGATGTAAATGAGAATTATAATAATATTAATGTAGACTTACAGCAAGATAATTCAGATTCAATTCTAAATTATTATAGAGAAATTATAAGAATTAGAAAAAATAATTTAACATTGATTTATGGGGATTTTTTAGACTTGGAACCAAGTAATGAACAACTTTACATATATAAGAGGTGGGATCTACAAAAAACTTATTTTATTGTTCTAAATTTTAGTGATGATAAGGTCCAATGGGATATTAATAATTTCGAGTCTATGAGATTAGTTATTTCAAACCATAAGAAATCTGTATACGATAAATTGCTTGACCCGTGGGAAGCGCGAGTTTATATTTATTAAACGAATTATTTATTTATAAATCTGTTTTGTAAATTGTGAAATATTAACCATAAAATAAATTATATGAAAAAAATATATCTAAAATTATTGCTTGTATTCATGACTTTTTCTTTAAATGCTCAGATTTATACTGAGGTTGAAGAAATCACATTGAAAGAAGGAACCGAAAATGATTACGAGGCTTTTGAATCATTTTGGGGTACTGTAAAGGAAAAAATGATTTCTGATGGCTATCAAGATGGATGGTTTGTATGGAAGGTTGATCCTACTAGTTTTGATGGGAATCCTTGGGCTGACTATTTAATTGTAAATGTATATAAAGACAAAAGTCAAATGGAGTCCCTAAATAATAAACCTCAAAGCTGGTGGGTTGATTATATGAAAATGGCTCATAAAGGAAAAACCAAAAGATCAGTGATTAAAAAATATTCCAATGAAACTGTAAATAATAAGTATCGAGAAAAATCTGTCACTTATACAAATCAGAGAATTTCTGACTTAAGTAGTGGTGGNAACCCNTCTAAAGGTTTAGTTGCATATTATCATGGTATAGAGCAACTAAATGAGGATTATGTTGANTTTGAATTAAAGTTTTTTAGAGAANTNCATAAAGGAAGAAAACTTTGGTGGGANNTAAATAAGATATCTAATAGAACAGACAATGCATACAAACCAGTAACTCATACNATTTTTGAAATTAATGATGAAAATGCACCTAGTCTGGAATCNAATTTNACAAATGAGATGATGTTAAAATACGGACAAACNACTAGAAAAATNCATGGNACTCTCAAAACGACATTANTCAACTGGAGATGGCAATAAAAANNTAAACCCTTCATTTGAAGGNTTTTTTTTATTTAATTTTANATCTNNATGTCAAGAAATATNTTACTANCTTTTATTTTAANAATTANTACNNTTGNTTTTTCNCAAGAAAAAAGAGCTAGNGATTANGGNNTAGANTTTGGNGTTTTNANAACAGGANTTGATAATTCAATTACAGACGTTGATGGTGTAAAAGTTGGTCATGTTACACTTAACTATGGGGNAAATATAAGAACAGGNGTTACNGCAATAATTCCNCANCNNNATGATCTTTTTAGAATNAAAACACCAACGGCTGTTTTTATNGGGAATGGNTATGGNAAGTTAACGGGATATTCNCANNTTGAGGAACTAGGCAATAGTGAAACCCCAATAATTCTAACTAATACACTAAGTGTGCCTACTGCTTCACAGGCCCTTATAGAGTATACTTTAAAAAATAANAATANNNTAAGATCTGTAAATCCACTAGTTGGTGAGACCAATGATGGNAGACTNAATGANATTCAAGGATTTCATGTTAANAAAGAACANGTTTTTNANGCTATTGAAAAGGCTTCANTTAAAANTATTGNNGAAGGNAATATTGGTGCTGGNACNGGNACAGTTTGTTTNGGTTTTAAAGGNGGTATTGGGACNTCATCAAGANTTATCCCNNAGTCNTTNGGGGGTTATACCGTAGGTGTTTTGGTCCAAACTAANTTTGGTGGAGTTTTAAGAATTGGTGGTGAAAGTATTGGTAAAAAATTAAATAAATACACTTTTAAAAAAAATAGTTACGAAAGTGCAGATGGGTCTTGTATGATAGTTATAATTACCGATGCACCTTTGGACTCAAGAAATTTAAAAAGGTTGGCGAAAAGGGGAATGATGGGTTTAGCTAAAACAGGGGGAATTGCATCAAATGGGAGTGGCGATTATGTGATTGCACTTTCGATAGCAAGTCAAAATTTAATAAATTCTAAATCAGAATCATCCAGATATAAACCAACTTNTTTATTCAATAAAGACGTTTCTCCTCTTTTTTTAGCCGCAATAGAAGCTACTGAGGANGCAATTATAAATTCTTTATTTGCAGCAAAGACAATGATTGGGAAAAATGGATTTAAGGTNGAGGAGCTTCCAAAAAAGAAAGTTTTGAATTATATTTTGAAAAATTAATTTTAACATTACTATTATGAAAAATATATTAGCTTTTGGAGCTAGTTCGTCAGCAAATTCAATTAATAAAACATTTGCAAATTACTCTTCAAAGCAAATACCTAATTCAATAACAAATCTTTTGGATTTAAATGATTTTGAAATGCCAATTTTTAGNATTGACAAGCAGAAAACTAACGGAATTCCNGAGGCGGCTATAGATTTCAAAAAACATATTTCGAACAGTGATGCNATTATTATTTCATTTGCAGAACATAACGGTTCTTATACATCTGCGTTTAAAAATATTTTAGANTGGACTTCAAGAATTGAAAGAATAGTTTGGTGTGGAAAACCAATGTTACTTCTTTCAGCATCGGATGGTGAACGNGGAGCAAAATTAGTTCTCGATACAGCTTTTAACAGAATAAAAAGGGAGAATAGCGATACTTTATTCAAGTTTTCTTTGAAAAATTTTCATTCTACTTTTGATCTAGAAAAAGGAATTTTAGATGCTGAATTAAATAAAATGTATAAAAACGTTTTANTGGATTTTACCAAAGTAATTTAATATAATTAATTCTTATTTTTCAGCACGTTGTTTATTCCATANACTTGAGATAGAATTGCAAGTGTAAAAATTAAAACTATGATTTTTTGGGAAACAACTTGAAGTATTAATTCGTTTTCTGTAAATATTTTACCTGGACCAATTTGNGGGCCAAAGAATATCAACAANACATAAATAAGCAAACACAAGCAAAATAGCAANTATCCGAGGGAATATATATTTGAAATATACTTTGATTTATAAATTGCAATGGTGTGAAAAACACACAAGAAAAATAGAATTAAGAAAGCNCCATTNGCAAAAAAAACATGTAATCCAAAATCTAAATCGTGTGGTACAAAACCAACCCCAGAAAAAAATATACCAGAGAGAATACCTATTGGTTTTGTGAATTTAGAATAGTTANGACTTGTTTCATCTTTTAACAAAACAAATAACTTTTCAAATGTATAGTAAAACATTACTAATGTTATACCGATTAGAATCAACCCTGAATTGAATAAAATCATGGAAGGGGTATTGTCTTTTTTTAAAATACTNGGATTNGTTTCNTCTGTATTTGTTTTTAAACATCCTAATTCGCTAAAAAAATTATGTGTGAAAGAATAATTTTCTGACTTAAAATTGATNATTTCCTTTTCTGAACCAGGATAAAAATAAGCAGATATTACACAAAAAAAATAAAAAATTGAAATTGTATAAATTGGCAAGATTACTAGATAAAACNTTATTNTTTTAAACATATGANNTTNCTAAATATACTCTTTTTCTANGGTNACGATGTGTCGTTTGAGTCTTTCTATTTCAATTTCTATAGTTCCATTGTATACCCCTCTAATTTTTCCATTNTTNTCAATTAAATAAAAATTTTCAGTATGTATAAATTCGTTNACAGATTCTTGNGCNTTAAAACTGTTNTCTGCAAAGTATCCNTCNCTAGCAACTCTGTAAATTTCTTCTTTCTCTCCAGTCAC
>NHEX02000064.1 GCA_002171475.2 Flavobacteriales bacterium TMED96 | reverse complement strand
GATATACTGCTGGAAACGACTATTGGACTCAATTTAGAATGCAAAAGGGCGGACTTTTTGCTCAAGCCTATTATAATTATGCTGATGGTGGAGACAGTAGTGATCCCACCTTCCTTTATGGAACAGGACTTAGACAAGTTGCTGATAGAAGTAGTGTAGAAGCTCAAATTCAGTATGCGTGGGAGGCTCCATCTTTATTAAATACTGAATTTGTAGTTGGAGCAGATTATAGAGATACTAAATCTGATTCACAGAATACCCTATATGGAAGATACGATGATGGTAAATATCAAATATTTGGAGCGTATGTTACCGCTAACACAGATTTATCAGATAATTTAAAAATGACTATTGCCGGTAGATACGATACTTTTAATTATATGGATGCCAGCGGATTTTCACCAAGAGCAGCTTTAGTCTGGTCGCCAAATCCAAGACATACATTTAGAGCTTCGTACAACGTAGGTAGTTTTACTCCATCGGCACTCCAGATGTATATCGATTTCCCGCTTGTAAATGTTGCAGCTCCTATTCCTGGATTATTTGGAGGAATGGACATTTGGTTGCAGGGACAAACTGAAGACAGACCTGTAAGTTCAAATATAATGACAGCACTTGGAGAGCTTCCAGGTACAACAACTGGGCTGCCACTGGCAGCAGTATGGGGTCTTCCTGCACCACCTAGTTTATTACCTCCAGGAGTTCCTGTGGGAACTAGCTTAGGTACATTGACACAAGCTGGGATTTTTGCTCAACTTGCAGGTACTGCAAGTGGCGCTGTTTTGCAGGCTCCCCTGACTACTTTTTTTACATCTGTATTTGACCCTACATTTGGTGGAGGAGCTACTGGTTCCTTATATCCTTACAACTTAGCCAATTCCCTTGGTGAACTGTTATCAGGAGGAACTAATTTAACTCCGTGGGACCAGTCTCAAGCCGGGGCTAATAAAGCAGACATAGGATACGCAAGATCTTTGGAAGTAGGATACAAAGGTTTGTGGGGAGATAAGCTTTCGGTTGCTGTAGATTTTTATACTTATTCTAGAAGCGGATTTACTTCTTACCAGTCAATATCTCCTACGTATGCGTTATTGGGTGCTGACCCTGCAACAGATCTTACTGCTGCTGCTGCTTCTCAATTAACTACATTTTTCTCCACAAATGCCCAAGGTCAAGCAGCTATCCAAGCTTTAACCATTGGAAGTGTAGCTCCAGCGTTTGGAATTGATCCCACAGACATTGTAGCTGTTGGAACAGCTTTGGCTACAAACCCCGCCTTTGCTGGAGCCGTTGCTGCAAACCAACCTGCAGTTTTATCACAAACAGTTGCTACGGTTGCTGCCGGATTTACTGCTGCAGGAACTACATTTGATGATAATGCTTCAGCCTTATACCCTGTATTTGGTGTAAACGAGAGTGTTACCTCTCCTGACGACGGAATTATACATGCCGCGGCAGGTTATAGAAGATATACTGGAACAAGATCTCACTTTGGTAGTGATGTGAATTTAGAATATTTTGCTACAGACAATTTAACTATGTATGCAAATGCATCTTGGCTAAGTCAAACTTCATGGATACCAGGACAGCCTGATGACGACGGGTTAGAATTTAGAAGTGAATTACAGGCACCTAAATTTAGAGCTAGAGCTGGAATTACGTATTCTGGAGACTCTGGTCTTTTTACTAATATAGCTTATCAGCACGATGACAAGATTTATGGGTTTGAAGGGGTTTACACGGGATGGGTTCCTGTTAAAAATCTTATAGACTTTTCTATAGGTAATAGGTTTGACAATTTTACTTTACAATTGTCAGCAACCAACCTATTAAATACACCTTACCGATCCTTTGTCAACATGCCTATAATAGGTAGAAGAGTTTTAATGACTGCTAGAATAGATCTGTAGTTAAGTCATTTAAAATAAGTTTTATTACTGGTAAAACTTTGATTATGGAAAGAGCAACTCAAAGTTGCTCTTTCTTTTTTTATGATAACCTTATGCGTATATAACAAAAAAATATCAGCTAATTAATTTTTTATTTAAATACCTAAGGTTTTTTGTATAATTTGTTGTTTAAAATTAACTAAGACTTTACTTTTATCAACCTATTTGAAAATTAATGTTTCTAAGGATTAAAATCTAATCAAAATAATGAGATATTTTACTGAAGAGCACAAACTTTTTAGATCTAGCCTAAGGAACTTCCTTGAAAGGGAAGTTAAACCTAACTTAAATTCGTGGGAGAAAGAGAAAAAAATTCCTAGATATATATGGGAAAAAATGGGTGAAATGGGTTTTCTTGGACTCTCCTATCCAGAGGAATATGGTGGTGCAAATCTTGACTTTTTCTATGAAGTTATTTTCAATGAAGAAATTGGAAGAATGAATTCTGGTGGCTTTGCAGTTACCCAACAGTCCGTTCAGTATATGGCAAGTCCATACATCTTTAAATATGGTAGTAGTATTTTAAAAGCAAAGTATTTACCCGGTACCATAAATGGGAAGCTTATTGGTTGTATAGGTATCACAGAACCTGATGCAGGGTCAGATGTTCAAAATATTAAGACCAAAGCAATTAGAAAAGATGATCATTATATTGTTACCGGCTCAAAAACCTTTATAACAAATGCGTATTACGGTGATTATGTAGTTACAGTTGTCAAAACAGATCCTGAAAAAAAATCTAACGGAGTTAGTCTTCTTGTGATTGATTTAAATAGTGAAGGGATTAGCAAAAATAAGCTTGAAAAGCTTGGATGGCACGCATCAGATACTGCAGAACTAAGTTTTGACAATGTAAAAGTACCAACAGAAAATTTAATTGGAGAAGAAGGAAAAGGTTTCAAATACTTAATGAATGGCCTTCAACTAGAAAGATTAATTTTTATTCCGTATAGTGTAGCTTCGATGGAATTCGCCATAGAAGTATCCCTAGATTACATGTCAAAAAGAAGAGCTTTCGGTAAAACAATTGACAAGTTTCAAGTTTTAAGACACCGAATAGCAAAACTTTCATCAAAAGTTCAATGCTTAAAAGCGTTTGGATATTATTGTTCAAAATTATACGATGACAAAGTCTATGAAGTTGGTTTGTGCTCGATGGCAAAGCTTATTTCTACTGAATTACATGAAAAGGTCGCAACCGAATGCCTTCAAGTTTTCGGTGGATACGGCTATATGGAGGAGTATCCCATGGCAAGAATGTACAGAGATGTAAGAATCGGCACCATTGGTGCTGGGACATCAGAGGTTATGCGCGAAATAATCGCTAAAATAAATATTGATAAAATAAAATATGAAAAAGCAGATTTAAATTCTGAAAAGAATCAAATTAAGAAATTAAACATCTATTATGGTGAGGATCTCGAACTCTTCAGACAATCTCTGAGAAATTTTATTCAAAGCTTTTCCAAAGAAAAAATTGACTCTCTTATAGAAAATATTGACTCTCAAAGAAACTTTTTTGAAAATTTATTTGAATTGGGCTATTTCGGATACGAAGGAAGAGGCAAAAACGATAGATTTAATTTTGATTCACTACAAGGGCTGATCCTCAACGAGGAAATAGCTAAAGTGAAATCAATCCAACTTACTTCAATTAATTACAATTTTCAGATGACTCAGGACTATATTAATAGATTGGGGAATCAAAAACAAAAAGATGTTTACCTTATAAGTAACAAAGGAGGAAATGTTTTAATTGGTTGTAATGCTACCTTTGAAAATTTAGGTTGTACAGATTTATCATCAATAAAAACCACTGCGAAGCGTGAAGGAGATTTTTATTTAATTAATGGTTCCAAAAAAATTTTATCAAGTGGAATCAATAGTGATTACTTCGTAATATCTTGCAAGATTCTAAGTGAAAAACAAGATGATGGATTGTCACTCATTATTATTCCTAAATTTTTAGACGGCAGAGATATAACAAAAACTCTCAAAATCAAAGATTTCAATGCAGACTACAAAACTATATATTTTGATAATTTGAAAGTTCCTGCTGAAAATTTACTAGGAGAAGAAAACGAATCATCAGATTATATATTCTACCAAAATTTAATTGGTTCTTTGTCTGATTCTGCGACATCTGTTTCATTATCAGAATTAAATTTAAAAACATTAGTTGAATACGTAAATAATCAAGAATATAAAGGTGAAAANGTTTCTCAACTTCAATCAGTGAGACATAAAATTGCTCAAATGTTAACAGAATTTGAGTGTACTAAACAATTCTTATACACATTATATTCTAGACTTTTAAATGAAGGAAATCTCCACAAGGAAATAAATATGTTAAAATATCTCTCTTTTGAATTGGAGAATAAAGTGGAATCAAATTGTCTTAAAATATTTAATGAATATGGTTTTTCAAAAAAGTATTCATTTTTTCAATCAATTAATAAAAATGTTAGTGTTTCCAGGTTTAAACACGCATCAAATAACCTTCTAGATACTATCTCAAAGAGTATTATAGAAAATGNATTCTCTAAAACCAAAAGTAAACTTAAAAAAGTTAAAACTCTGGTAAGATAAATTATTCGTTTACTTAACAATACTTTATTAGTTTTATTTAAATCATTCCTTTTATAAAAATGGGAAATTCTGAAAAAAAAGCTTATTCTACAAAATTTAAAGAGCTCACTGAGCTTAAAAATTTTATTGGTAAGGAGTTAGGGTTGACTAAGTGGATGCAAATGAGTCAACAAAAAATCGATGATTTTGCTAAAATAACGGATGACCAGCAGTGGATACATACAGATCCTAAAAAAAGTGCTTTATATTCTCCTTATAAAAAGACCATTGCCCATGGGTTTTTAGTATTATCGATGATTACAAGGCTTTCATTTGATGCTTTTTNAATTGAAAATATTGCAGCTGGAATTAATTATGGGCTTGATAGAGTAAGGTTCCCAAACGCAACGAAATCCGATTCTACATATAGAGGAAAGGTTTCTCTTATTGAATTTACAGAGATACCTGGTGGCGCCAAATACAAATTAAAAGTTGAAATTGAAATAAAGGGAGAGGATAAACCTGCTTGCATTGCTGAGTTTTTAGCTCTTGCATACACTAAATAATATTCACCTATTTTTTTGACTATATCATTATATTACTTATATTNGTAAGTGATTACTCACTAATGACAAAAAAAGAACTTATTTTAGAAAAATCACTAGAACTTTTCTCAAGCAAAGGCTTCAAAGGAACATCAACGAGGTCTATTGCAGATGCTGCAGAAGTATCTGAAGGTTTAATTTTTAAGCATTTTAAAAGCAAAAACGGATTGCTTGCTGAACTTTTAAAAATCGGCGCGTCTAAATCTACTCCTGAAATTGAAAAAATTAGAAATTCCGACGTTCCCAAGGCTGTTATTTCCTCTTGTATTAGGCTTTTTTNAAACATTAAAAAAGANGACTATCCGTATTGGAGNCTCTACTATGCNANCGGTTTTGAAGATAACGATCAAACCATTGGTTTAGAGCCCATACTTAAAAAAACAGTGATGGAAGCTTTTAAAAAACTGGGATATGTCAATACAGGTCTAGAAGCTGAACTACTTCTNAACAGTTTAGATGGTTTAATGATTAAAATGCTGACAACCAGTGATTACAATCCAGAACCTCAAGTAAGCCTTATTTTAAAAAAATATAGACTTAGTTAACACCTGGTTGCTTTATTTCAAAACTCTCTTCCTCTTTTGCCTTATCCACCATCATCTTAACTTCATTTAAGAGACCCTTGGCATCATAAATTACACCATTGCTAATTGTGTATTTTATCCCTCCAACTCTAACAACTTCGTTGTTTTCATTTAATTTNATTGCACCNGTACCATACAAAACTTTGAGGTTTTCAAGCGGGTTAGAATCTACAAGTACCATATCAGCTAGTTTTCCAACTTCTATAGTTCCAATTTTATCATCCATCTTGAGTGTCTCAGCCCCACTTAAAGTCGCTGCNCTTATAACTTCTAGAGGATGAAAACCTGCCTCACGNAACAATTCCATTTCTCTTATATAGGCAAAGCCGTATAATTGGAATATAAAACCTGAATCCGAACCAGTATTTACCTTACCTCCTCTATTTTTGTACTCATTAACAAATGTCATCCAAAGNTTNNAGTTTTCCCTCCAAGCTACCTCTTCTTCAGTTCCCCAGNAGTGCCAATAAGATCCATGAGAAATCTTACTTGGTTGATAAAATCTCCATAAGCTAGGAAGTGTATAGTCTTCATGCCACTCNGCTCTTCTNGCCCTNTGAAGATCNCGACTGGCCTCATANATATTTAAAGTAGGTACCAANGTGAAGTTAAGCGCTAAAAGTTCTTCCATGACTCTATTCCAATGATCTGAGAATGGTTTTGCCGCTTGAGCCCAAAGTTTTCCGGCTTCTCCAAATCTATGCTGCTCATTTTGATAGTTGTAATCCAGGGGGTAATCTTGAACTGTTCTATCATCAAAAAGAGCCTCAGGAAGACCATACCAGTGCTCCATGGTTGTAAGTCCAGCTCTAGCGGAGTGCAATACATTCCATCTTGCTACACTCATTTGAGCATGATGGCAAGCAGAACCAAGACCAAGTTTATTGTTTTCATCNAGNGCNGCNTCCATTATTTTAGGTGCAGCTCCAAAAAATTTTATTCCATCCGATCCTGCTTTTGCATTTTCACGAACCCATGCTCTTGCCTGCTCCGGANTGGAAATTTCATATTTTGAACCTTGGCCAAACCCGGTATATTGGATAATTCTTGGAGCTATAATCTCGTTTTTTTCACTTCGCTTTTTAAGATCTAGGGTCCAATCTCTCCCCCTTCCACTTGGTTCTCTNGCAGTTGTTATTCCATGAGCAAGCCATAGATTAAATACATAATCCCAATCAGCNCCTTGTGCAACTCCACCAATATGACCGTGCATATCAATAAACCCAGGTAATAAATACATTCCATGCGCGTCGATTTCTTTTCCACCATTTCTTAATTCTGGCCGCTTTTTAGGATCTATTTCAACATCTGGATAACCAACTACAGAAACTTCCCTAATTATATTTTTTTCTACAACTACATCTACAGGTCCAATTGGAGGTGCTCCATTACCATTTATAAGGGTTACACCTCTAATAATGAGCTGCTCAAAGGGGCCTTCCGATAGCTGTGCACTAACAGTTGAAAAAATAAATATTAAAGCGATGGTTGGTAGTGACCTAAATAGTTTCATATAGCTTATTTTTTGTAATTTTACTAGTTATTAAATATGGCATAGTTTATGTTATATTTTAATAAATGTACAAGGATTTGAGAAAACTATTACTTCTTTTGGTCGTTTTGTTATCTATTCCCTTAAGGGGTGGGCAAAATTCCAATAATCTTGTTTTACATTTTGACGCTTCTAATTCCCTAAGTTATAACGGCTCTGGTAATACTATCAACGATTTAAGCTCAAGTGATAACGATTTAAAAATGATGGGCGGAGTTAGTTTTGTTAATTCTGCAAACGATATACCTCATTTTAATTTTGATGGAAATGGTGACTACTTAAAA
>NHEX02000063.1 GCA_002171475.2 Flavobacteriales bacterium TMED96 | reverse complement strand
ATGGAAGAAACTTTGTCTGCGGGAGTTGATTCTAATCATTATAAAGTTGTTAGAAATTGGCAGATGACTTTTTACTCAGATTCTGAAGGTTATGATTTATCCTCTAGTCTACTTGAATTTTGTGAGGTTGAAACTTACAACTCTGAGACAGGTGAGTACTCATATTCTATTGACCCAGATTGTATCCCTCCATCAGCATTTCAAGTAAATCTATCTACGTTTGGGACTTATGTTACAATGTTAGTTGACGATTCAGGTTCCCCATTACAAGTAGAAACTGGTACTTGGGCATGGTCAAATTCAGATCAAACTGAGTTTATAGTTGATGATGATTGGACTGGAAATATATCTAGCCTGTCAACTTCTAATTGGGAATTTAGTGCAATACAGGAAGACGTTTCCGCTGAATACATATTTACTGCGGTTCCTTAAAATAAAAAATGATTAATATTTAGGAAGATCAAACTATCAATTAATAATTGTTATTTTGATCTTCTTTCCTTTTAAAACTTTAGCCATAGGCCGCACATCAGTTTTTGACTGCAGGGATATTCGAATTATCCCTTCACCGTAACTAAAATAAGTAAAAGAAGGAGCTTGGTCTTCTTCACTACATGCTAAACAATATTGGGGGAATTGACTCCATCTTTGAGAGTTGTTTTCTCCCGCTGGCCTTTCAAGATAGGCGATAAGTGATCCATTAGCAGAGATATCTTTTGTAATTTCATTTACTTCAAAAACGAAATTTCCGTATAAATTGTCTTCTGATATAAATGACGGGTTATCAATTTCTAAAAATAGAGTTTTGTTTTGAGGCTCTTCTTGATCCAAATCATTGTTATTAGACCCAATGCTAACACATGAAATTAAAGTAGTGGTTATCACGCACATTGAAAAAAGAATCAGGAAGGTAAAGGTGTTTTTCATTAGGTTAAATTTACTTAAAAATATAAAATTTATAAAATACCAATTAGTAAGGATATACCGAGAAGAATAAGAAGTAANGCAACTATTTTTTTTATTTGNTCAATTGTAACTTTTTTTAANAANNTNNTTCCAATAAAAGANCCTGCAACTGCAGAAANGACAGAGAAAAAACCTAACTGATAGNAATCTGAATAATTGAGATTCAAAAAGTTTGTGCTNTAAACGCTCAATCGAGTTATGTCAACAAGTGANGAAATNNCNACNGTTGTNGCTACAAANACACTTTTNNCNAGTNCGTGCNTNACCAAAAAAGCNCTTCTTAANGCNCCTTGGTTTCCAGAAAGNCCNCCAAAAAANCCACTTAAAAAACCACCAACAGGAAGATNTTTTTTNTCAAAATNTANATTNTTTATCTGNGGNNTTAAATCAATAATTGCAAAAATTATNAGNAAAATAGAAATCAAAAATTTNACTANTATTACATCTATTTTTTTGTCAAAAAAATAATATGAGAAAATNACAATGTTGTCNTCAATTAACACCAAAAGGTAAGACCCAATNAATGCCGCTATAANTGANGGGANTCCAAATCGAATTAANACCTTTTTATCGATATTNTTNCCCACTAAGANAAACTTAAAAATATTATTNGAAAAATGNACTANCCCTGTANATGCAATTGCNATTTCGGTTGGAAAAAAAATCATCATAACAGGAGTTAAAATAGTCCCCAACCCAAAACCAGAGAAAAAGGTGAGTATTGCTGCACCAAAAGCCACAACAGATACTATGAATATTTCAATCATGAAAATTGAATTAAAATCTAATCTCCATTTGAAGATTTTTTTGTGCAAAACCTAATTTTTTGTAAAAAGATTCCGTTTTAGAATCAGTATTTAGAATGGTTTTATAACATCCTTCTTTTTTAGATATTGATATCAATTTTTTAATTATAGATGAAGCAACCAATTTCCCTCTAAATTTTTTAGATACGACTACGTCTTCTATTAAACCAATTCTGCGATTGACCTTTTCGATGATGTGAAGAGTGGAAGTNCCCATAATTTCATTTTTTTTGTTTTTAGCTACTAAACAAAAAATATTTTTGTTTGAGAAAAAATCTTTTGACATATCACCCTTATTTTTCCATCCAAATCCATCCTTCATAAGGGTAGTCAAACTTTCAGCGTCTTGAAACTTTCCTCTTTCTATCTTCATTTACTTTTTAAAAATTGCTGAAAAACCACCACCTCTTGACATTGAAATATTCAATTTGGATTTATTGTTTAATATCATTTTATCAAATTTATAATCCATTGCGTTTCTGTCGGTGTTAACCCCATCTTTATAAACTTGAACGTTATAATTTGCATTCTTATCTAAGAATGAAAGGTCAACTTCAAAGTTCCTAGCCGTCCAATCTGTCATGGCAGCCAAATACCAATTCTCACCATTTCTCCTGGCAATAACGATATAGTCAGAAAGTCTTGCTTTAAGTACAACGGTCTCATCCCAAGTAGTTGGAATTTGAGTTATAAAATCAACTGTTTCTTGTTCTTTTTTGTAGATTGTTGGAGATTCGCACATCATTTGAAGTGGTGACTCAAAAACAGTATACATTGCTACTTGATGAGCACGAGTACCTGGAACCATAGGTCTTGTAAATATCGCAGTAATATTGTCTGATTTTTTTAGTGGGTTCCCCCATCTGTCAAAACCATAAGGACTTTTATCAGATGGATCCCATTTGTAATCATAAAGATTTACGTTGGTCATTCCTCCTGGGGTGTAATCTAGTGGGCCAGCTGCCATTCTTATAAATGGAATCGTAAGGTTGTGCTCTGGATCGACTGCTTGTGGATCGTCAGAATAAGGAAAATTTCTAATGTTCCACTTATTCTGTTCATTTCCCATGACACCTTCATAAGTAAGTAGATTAGGCCAAACTCTTTCAATCCCAGCTGGTTTAAAGGCACCGTGATAGTCTACTAAAAATTTATATTTGGCTGCAATTTCCGCTATCTCCTCATAGGACTCGACCATGTATTGGTCGTTTCGTTGCATAAAATCTACTTTAACCCCAACGGCTCCCCAGCTGGAGTATAGTTTTATAAGCCCTTCTGTGTCCTCATTTAGAGGTTTCCAAAGCACCCATAATAGTACTCCAACATTTTTTGATTTAGCATAACTTATAAGTTCTTTTATTTGGATATTTGGATTGGCTTCATAAATTTCCGTTGTCGANTTTGTCCANCCTTCATCTAAAAGTATGTATTCAATANNATTTTCTGAAGCAAAATCTATATANTATTTATATGTNTCTTGATTTATACCTGCTTTAAAATCTACNCCATAAATATTNTTTGAATTCCACCAATCCCAGGCAACTTTCCCTGGTTTTATCCATGAGGTATCTTCAATTTTTGATTTCTCTGAAAGTATGGTTACTAAATTACTTTCAACAAATGTTCTGTCATCATCAGATACAATAAACACTCTCCATGGAAGATTTCTGCTACCACTTAATTTTGCTATGAAATTTGCTTCTTCAACGATATCCTGAGTTCGGTCCGACCCTTCACCATTTTCTTTGTCATAGCTTCCAGCCGGGACGGCTTTTAATACGTAATTTGGGAATTTTGATATCAGATTATTGTTTTTATTTTTTTCTAAAAACATACCGGGATAGTTGTGTAAAGATGATTCTGTGAACACAACTTTTGCATTATCTGTTTCAATTAAAACTGGAAGGCTACAAAAATCTGCGTCATTTAATTTTGAAATATCTATGTGGTTGTAAAGTCTTTCATTATGTGAGTACATTGATTCCTCCCACGGGAAATATGTGGAGGCTCCATCTGGAAAGTCAATTGACATTTTCTCATAAATCACATTTTTTGGTTTGTTACGTTTGTCATGTATTTTATAGGCAACCCCATCATTGTAAGCTCTAAAAATTACATCAAAGTTATTTGTTAGTGAAATTGTTATCTGATTATATGAGGCTTCTATTTTTCTGTCTTTATTTGGAATGGGAACATTTACAATTTGATTAACATATTCGCGCTTTATATTTCTAATCTTTGATTTCGGTCCAATTGATCTTCCGTCACTCATCTCAATTCCAATATCTACATTTTCAATAATTACATTATTTTTTAGAATTAGTTGAAATTTTAATTGATTTGAGGTTTGAATTTTGATTTCAATCAGATTATCAGGAGATGATAAATTTAAATTTTGACTCTGTATACTTTTTGAGATCGAAAAGAAAAAAATTAAAACAAGTAATTTTAGGTAAAGTTGTTTATTTTTCATTGGTTTTTTAAAATAAATGTGATTTATACAAATATTAGATTTAATAATAACTAAGATTTTTAAAAGTATAAAAAAACAGCTATTTTTAAGGTAAATTCAAGCTTTGTTTTTTATAAAAAAATATAAAAAAGTCTTATTTGTTGCTTCAACAGTTTTTTTTATTTCTTTGATATTTAATTCGCTTAGACCTAAAAAAAAGATTAGTTACACTGCCGATGTCAAGCCAATACTAAATAGCAAGTGCATCTCGTGTCATGGAGGAGTAAAAAAAAATGGGGGGTTGAGTTTCCTTTTTCGTGACGAAGCTCTTGCAGTTACTCAATCTGGAAAGCCGGCTATAATTCCCGGGAGTGCCAAAAAAAGTGAATTAATCAAAAGACTTCATGAAACCGATTTAGAAGAAAGAATGCCTTATAGAAAACCTAAATTATCTGATAAGGAGATCGAAATATTAACTAAATTGATAGATCAAGGCGCAAAATGGGGTACTCATTGGGCATATATACCTCCTAAAAAGCAGAATATACCTAAGCTTGGCAAGAGTTACCAGGAATTAAATTTCTCATATAATCCAATTGATTACTTTGTGGCTGCTAGGATGGAAGATGTTTCACTGTTTCCAAATAAACCAGCTCCCAAAAATCTTATTGCAAGAAGAGCGGCTTTTGATGTAACCGGACTACCTCCAGAAAAAAATATTTATAATAATTTTTTGAATAATAAAATTAGTTATGAGCAGTACATAGACCAACTATTCGATAATCTTGGATATGGAGAAAACTGGGCAAGTTGGTGGCTTGATTTTGCTCGATACGCCGATACAAATGGATATGAAGCAGATAGGACAAGGAGTATCTGGAGGTATAGGGATTGGGTTATTAATGCTTTAAATCAAGATAAATCATTTGATGAATTTACAATAGAACAATTGGCAGGCGATTTATTACCAAACCCCTCGGTAGACCAGTTTATTGCTACAGCTTTTCATAGAAATACAATGACAAATCAAGAAGGAGGGACAGAAGATGAAGAATATCGAGTCGCTTCAGTAATTGATAGAGTCAATACCACATTTGACGCACTTCAAAGTACAACCATGAGTTGTGTTCAATGTCACAGTCACCCGTATGATCCAATTCGTCACAAGGAATATTATGAGGTAATGGCTTTTTTTAACAACACCGTTGATTCAGACCACAATCATAATGAACCAAGACTTAGAATTTTAAATGAAAAATTAATTAGTAAAAGTGATAGAATCTTAAAATGGATTTCGAATTATGGAAGTGAAGAAGAGAAAAAAATATTCGAACGTTTTATTACATTCATCGATCCTGTGTATTATGCTAATCAATTTGAGGTAAAAGATAAAGAAACTGCATTTTTCTTGAGTTCATTCTTAGGTTTTAGAAATGGTGGAGAAGTTTTGCTTAAAAATGCTAACTCACTTGAAAATAGAGTTTTATACTTTAGTAATTTTGTTTATCAAAATGGGGTTACAATCACTTTTAGAAAAAATTCTTCCAATGGAAGGATTATCGGAAGAGTAAAATTGGATAAAGATAAAAATCCCGATATATGGACAGAAGGGTATGACAGTCAAAAAGTTACGGCCATAAAGATACCGCAAATTGAAGGTTCCTTTGATTTGTACATATCAGCTAAGACATCAGAAAAAATAAAAAAATCTGACGTCTTGTTGGATTTGGAGTGGATTTCATTTCTTCCTGAATTTCCAGGTAAAAACAAACCAGGTTATTCAAGGGTTAAAAATCAATTCATTGAACTATTAAGTGGTACTAAATTTTCTGACCTCCATCCTGTCACTCTTGAAAATCCCAAGCACATGAGTAGAAAAACTTTCATGTTTGATAGAGGAAATTGGATGACCCCAAAGGAAGAGGTAAAGCCTAACGTTCCTTCTAATTTAAACGATTGGGAAGACGAATGGGAAAAAAATAGACTAGGTTTTGCAAAATGGATAACAAGTGAAAAAAACCCTCTTACTGCTAGGACAGTGGTTAACAGAATATGGTATCAGATATTTGGAAGAGGAATTGTAAATACAATAGAAGACATGGGAACTCAGTCCGAAGCCCCTTCGCATCCTGCACTGCTTGATTGGCTCTCATATGAATTTATGACTTCGATGGATTGGAGTTTGAAAAAATTAATTAAAACTATTCTTTTATCTTCAACATACAGACAGAGTTCAATTATTTCAAAGGAGAAAATAAGCAAAGATCCTGACAACTTTTTTTATGCTAGAGGACCAAGGTTAAGACTTACTGCTGAGCAAATAAGAGATCAAGTTCTATTTGTCTCAGGTCTTTTGAGCAAAAAAATGTACGGGCCCGGTGTTATGCCCCCTCAACCGGACGGAATCTGGGAGAGCCCTTATAATGGTGATCAATGGGTTGAAAGTAAAGGTCAAGATAAATATAGAAGAGGACTTTACACTTTTGTAAAACGAACAAGTCCGTATCCTTCTATGACAACTTTTGATGTAAATATGAGAGAGGTATGTTATGTAAAAAGAATTCCGACCAATACACCACTTCAAGCACTAGTTACTTTAAATGATCCTGTGTATCTTGAAGCTGCTCTTGCATTTGCTAAACTTCATTCAAAAAAGCCTTATGAAGCCGCAATAAAAGATATGTTTGAATTTGCAACATATAGACAATTAAGTGAAGAAAAATTAAAATCTTTAATAAATTTGTATAAAGAATCAAGTAATTTTTACACTAAAAGCCCAGAGGAACTTCTTAATTTTTATTTAGAGAATAAAAAAGTTTCCAATAAAGTTGCATCGTTAGCGATAGTTGCAAGTGCTATTATGAATCTTGATGAATTTTTAACACATGGATAGGACAAAAAAGCTTCTTGAAGAGAAAAACACTGCAAATGCAAAACTCAACTCGAGAAGACATTTTTTAAAAGATTGTACCCTTGGCTTAGGTGGTATGGCTCTTGGTTCTTTACTTGGGTCATGTTTTTCTGGAAAAGAGAGTTTAGGTGTATCTGGCACTGAAAGATTACTCAACCCTTTGTCACCCTCTGCGCCTCCTTTTTTGCCAAAGGTTAAAAGTGTAATTTATTTGCACATGGTAGGAGCCCCATCGCAATTGGAACTTTTTGATTATAAGCCTGAATTAGTTAAATTAAACAATAAACCGTGTCCAGAATCTCTTTTAAAAGGTAAAAAATTTGCTTTTATCAGAGGAGTCCCAAAAATGTTAGGTCCCCAGGCCAAATTTTCTAAGGAAGGTAAATCTGGCAACTGGGTATCAAATCATTTACCTCACTTTAAAAAAATTATTGATGAAGTTGCATTTTTAAAAGCAGTTCACACAGATCAATTTAATCATGGCCCTGCACAAACCTTTATGTTTACTGGGAGTGCCAGATTGGGTAGACCTAGTCTTGGCTCATGGGTAACATATGGCCTGGGTTCTGAAAACGCTAACCTTCCTGGATTTGTAGTTTTAACATCGGGTGGCGCTGCACCAGATGCAGGAAAAAGTGTATGGGGAAATGGTTTTTTGCCGTCTGTTTACCAAGGTGTTCATTGTAGATCAAAAGGAGATCCCGTTCTTTATTTGTCAGACCCCAAAGGTGTTAATAGAAGCTTAAAACAAAAACTCATAAAATCTATAAATGATATAAATCTTAAAGAACACGAAAAGTTTAATGATCCAGAGGTTTTAACTAGGATTAATCAGTACGAAATGGCATACAAAATGCAGGTTTCAGTACCTGAAGTAATGGATATAAACAATGAACCTGAATATATACACGAAATGTACGGTGTCAAACCAGGTGAAGAATCATTTGCTAACAACTGTCTTTTAGCTAGAAAAATGGTTGAAAAGGGTGTTAGATTTGTACAACTTTATGATTACGGTTGGGATGCGCACGGAGATAATGAAGGAAACAGTTTGACAGCAGGATTTTTGAAAAAATGTCAAATGAT
>NHEX02000062.1 GCA_002171475.2 Flavobacteriales bacterium TMED96 | reverse complement strand
GCTACACAAGGGTGGTAGCCTTTGTCAATAAGAATAGTGCTACCATCTTTAATATGATGCACTGGACCAAAACTTTTCTCGTTTGGATTTAAAAATTGTGCTCCAAAACCATTTTTTGGATTAAATCTAAATTGATATACCTCGTCAAATTTTGTTTCTACAGGTAATCTGTCAGTATCATGCTTATGGGGCGGGAAACCCGACCATCCACCTTTTCCAACTGTGAAAAGTTCACTTACTAAAAGTCTACCTGATCTACCTTCCCCATTTTTACCAAGTAAATGATATATTTTTCTGTGCGTTTTAGTTTCATCACTTCCGTATTGTACCTTTTGAACTTCATTTTGATTAACATAAAACGGAGGATATTTTCGATCAATTTTTCCTCCTGCAATATAAATTTCCGATTCATTATTTGAAATTGATATAATTTTCACGTGAGAGTTTTTTCCAGCATAGACTCCCTCTGGTTTTCCTGTCCACAAAGAATCTCTTTTTCCAACCTCTGAAAACTTTACATCATCAACCTCAATACTTACCCTACCTTTTACAACAACAATCATGGTCTCATGGTTTTCAAGACTATATTCACTTGACTCATTGTTATTTAAAAATAATCTATTGAAGTATACAAGAGGTACAATTTTGTTGTCAATATCAACAATAGGTTTGTTTTTATTGTCAAAGGGTTGAATATGTCTTATCATATATTCAAATGTTTATTTATGAATTCATATCCCATTTTTGCGTATTCAAAGGGATTAGCCACCGCAGAATCTTGCTCGGCCTCAACAACAACCCAACCGTTATAATTTTGTTTTTTAATGTAGCTAAGTATTTCACCTATATTTTCAATATCTCCGTCCCCCGGTACGGTAAAAACCCCTAATTTAACTCCTTGTAGAAAGCTTAAGTTTTCTTTTTCAACTCTCGTTTTAATATTATCTCTAACATCTTTTAAGTGAATATGTGAAATTCTAGGCATATATTTTTTTATAGCCTTTAAGGGATCTTCATTAGCAAAATAAAAGTGCCCACAGTCGTAGTTAAGGCTTACGTACCTATCGTCTGTTTCGTTAAGAAGTCTGTCGACTTCAGATATATTTTCAACCATTGTTCCAACATGATGATGGTACGATAATTTTATTCCAAATTCCTCCAATGAGTATTTGCCAAGTTCATTTAATCCCATTAAAAGTTTATCCCATACTTCTTTGCTTGGCTGTTTTCTTGAAGAAACGGGTACTTTTATATTGCCGTGTATAGAATTTCCAGTTTCAGCTCCACCAACTACCTTGGCTTCAAAATATTTCAAAAAATTTAAATGAGATTTGAAATTTGTTTTTATAGTTTCAAATGGTTGGCTTGAGAATTCATAACTAAACCACTGATTACAAATTCTAAGATTCCTTAAATCCAAGTGCTTTTTTAAAAGAGGTAAATTATTTTTTGGAAATTTTGTTCCAACTTCACAACCCTTATAACCAGCAAGTGCCATTTCGCTGATACATTGCTCAAAAGTAATATCTCCTCCAATTTCCGGCAGATCATCGTTTGTCCATCCAATAGGCGCTATTCCAAGTTCAATCATTATTTAATTAAAATAAATTATTCTTTTCTATACAAAGCAGAAGTTTAAACTTTTTTTCTAATAGTATCTCTAACTCTTCCATATATTTTTTTCCTGGTTTTAAGTGATCCCATTCACCACTAGAATCTCTAAAAAATTCTCTAAAAATCCTTGTCCATAGAAGCCTTAGGTCTGTCGCAATATTAATCTTACATACCCCGAGTTTAATAGCTTCCTTAATATCACTTTCACTTACTCCTTTAGCATTGTTTTTTAAACTGCCTCCTGCATTATTTATTCTATCTACTTCATTTTTATCAATTGTAGAGGCGCCATGAAGTACAATTGGGAATCGTGGGAGTCTTTCTTGTATTTTTCTCAATATATCTAATCTCAATTTTCCACCTCCAGAAAATTTATAAGCTCCATGGCTTGTACCAACAGCAACAGCCAAACTATCACAGTTGGTCTTTTGAACAAAATATTCAACATCCTCTGGATTTGTAAATTTTGCTTCCTGTTCGTCAACATCTATATCATCTTCTTGACCACTTAATATTCCTANTTCAGCTTCTACTGAAATATTTTTTTTATGTGCTTTATCTACAATCAATTTTGTTCTTTGAATGTTTTTCTCAATTGGATCATGTGAGGCNTCNATCATTACAGATGTATAAATTCCAGAATTAATACCATCTATGATATGGGATTCNTATCCATGNTCTATATGAATCGCACAAACNTTGTTTGGNTGCAAATCAATTGCTGATTTNATGTACCCTAGTANCATTTTTGGNGGAATATATTCTCTGGCTGNNGGAGTTGTTTGGACAATAAATGGTGCTTGNAGTTTTTCNGCTACTTTAAATAAAGNAATAACNTGCTCAGGGTTNGAAACATTAATAGCNGGAATACAAAATTTCCCNTANGCTTTATNAAATAATATTTTAGAGGGTAAAANTTTCAATTTATTTTTTTATGTTTTGTCNATTTCACTNANAANAACNGGTTTGTTACNATTAAGTGATTNCTTAGCACATANTCCTANCANNAGNGACATNAGNCCNTCATANCCAGANACTTNAGGNNTTTTTTTATGTNGTATACAANCAATAAAATGATCTATTTCTTTTTTATAAGCATCCGCATATCTTTCAAGAAAAAAATGTTGAGGAAGAGATGATNTTACNCCTTTTTCACNGTAAGTTANNGTGTAGTTNTCNAANTTNTTTTTNGATTGGACCATACCNNTNGATCCAAAAACTTCGACTCTTTGATCGTANCCATAAACNGCTTTTCTACAATTATCNATTACTGCCATNCTACCATCNTCAAATGTTAAATTNATAATAGCCGTATCAATNTCTCCAGCTTTNGCNATTTCTGNATTNATNAATGCATCACCTTTAGCATAGACTTCAANNATTTCTTTGNCAGTNAGNTAACGAATCATATCAAAATCGTGAATAGTCATATCTAAAAACATTCCACCCGAACTTTTTATGTAATTAATTGAAGGCGGGGAGGGGTCTCTACTAGTAATTTTAATAGTATGGATATCACCAATATGTCCGTTTACAATCTTTTCCTTTACAGATTGAAATTCACTATCAAACCTCCTGTTGAATCCAAGCATCAATTTAATTTTAGACTCACTTACTGTTTTTAAAACCTCCTTGACTTTTTTAAGAGATAGATCTAAAGGTTTTTCACAAAAAACATCTATCCCTTTCTTTGCTGCTAATGACACATAATTTGCATGCGTATCAGTGGGAGAACAAATTACAATTGCATCAGTCTGANCTTCGCTAGCTATATCTGTAAAATTTTTTTGATAAAATCTTATACCCGCTTTATTGGAAAAAACTTTAGCCTCATCTGTTGGGTCACAAATACCAATAATTTCAACTTCGTCCATTGCTTGCAGATTAGCGAGATGAATCTTTCCAATTCGACCAAGGCCAATAATTAGTATTCTTATCTTACTCATCGCTTCACTAAAATTTTCTCGACCATGTGTTTGGCCATCTTTCAATCACCACTTTAGTTTGTGTAAAAAATTCTATTGCGTGTTTTCCTTGACCGTGAAGGTCACCAAAAAAACTATCTTTCCAACCACTAAAAGGAAATTGTGCCATTGGAGCAGCAACTCCAATGTTGACTCCAATATTTCCGGCATAGACTTTATTTCTAAATTTTCTCGCATTAGAGCCACTTTCGGTAAAGACACATGCCATATTTCCATAATTGCTGTTGTTTATAAAATCGATAGCATCATCTAGAGTTTTCATAGATATTAGGCTCATAACTGGGCCGAAAATCTCAGTATTAATTATTTCTTTTTTAAGGTTTACATCTTCAATTATGGTTGGATTTATGAAGTTCCCACTTTCAAAGCCCATAATTTTTGTATTTCTTCCATCTAAAATTGCCTTTCCACCTTCATTGATTCCAACTTGTATAAGTTCTTCGATTCTTTTTTTGCTTTCATTTGTAATTACTGGACCCATATCAATCTCATCGTTCCATCCATAACCTGTTTTTCTAGATTTTACGATATCGTATAAAGAATCTTTAAGTTTTCTTTTATTGTCGTCGACTGTAATAATTACAGAAGCGGCTAGACATCTCTGTCCGGCACAACCATAAACAGAATCAGCAACTATTTTTGAGGTCATCTCAACATCACAGTCAGGCATTAATACAACTGGGTTTTTTGCACCCCCTTGGGCTTGAACTCTCTTGCCATTTTGAGTTCCTTTTGAATAAATGTATTTTGCTACAGGTGTGCTTCCAACAAAACTAATAGCTTTTACCAGAGGGTGTTCAATTAATGCGTCAACTGAATGTTTTCCGCCGTGAACAAGGCTTACAAGACCATCTGGTAGATCTAACTGATCAATTAATTCAAAAATTTTAATCATCGTTAAAGGAACTTTCTCAGAGGGTTTTATAACCATTGCATTACCTGTAGCAATTGCATATGGGAGAAACCAAAATACAATCATACTTGGAAAATTAAATGGGGTAATACAAGCCGTAACTCCGAGAGGCTGTCTTATCATCATCTCATCAATACCACTTGCAATATCTTCTATAAAGTCCCCTTGGATTAGCATTGGCGTACCACAAGCAACCTCAATATTTTCAATAGCTCTTTGAAGTTCACCATAAGATTCAGACTTGGTTTTACCACATTCATTAGTAATTGTCTCCGCAAGAATATCAAGGTTCTCTTCCATTAATGACTTTAATCGGTAAAGAACTTGAACGCGTTTCATAACAGGAACATCTCTCCACTCTAAATAGGCATTGTATGCACAATTAACAGCTTCATTTACATCTTTAACATTTTTTTCTCCAAATGGAATTTCAGCTATAACTTTTTGAGTAGCTGGATTATTAGCCTTAATAGCTTGTTTTTCATAGCTATCTTTCCATTTTCCATTTATATAATTTTTTAACATTGATTTAAAATTAAAATTTATTTATTCATAATTTTTAGGGCCTCTTNTAAAGTTGGCATAAAGTTGGCACATCCTTCTTTTGTTACAACATGGGAACCACAAGCATTTCCCATTTTTATTGATTTTTCAACACTCCATTTTTGAATTAATCCGTAAATAAATCCACTAGCAAAGGCGTCACCAGCACCAAGTACATTTAGAATTTTTACAGGAAATCCCTTTATATCTTTTCTTTTNAAGTTTTTGTCAAAATAGGATGCTCCATCCTTACCTCTTTTTACAATTAAAACACCTGTTCCTAATTTAATTAATCCTTCAATACTTTTGTTTAAATCTCCTTTGATTTCTGGAGATGATATTTGTTGGTGTTTTATGATTACTTGAGAAGAATCTTTTAGCATAGATGCCAAAACCTCTTCTTCAGTACCAATGGCAATATCAATCNTTGACATGATTGATCTAACCACACGGCCAAATTNCCTGTAATCTTCCCACTGATCGGCTCTAAAATCCAAGTCCATTACAACACGTACTGAATTTTTCTTAGCTATTTCTATAGCGTGTATAGTTGCACCTCTGCTTGGTTCTTTATTTAGTGCTGTTCCATTAACTAGTAAAACCTCATGATTAGCAATGTTTGCGTTATTCACATCATCGACGTTAATTAAAGTATCTGCAGCATTATCTCTATAAAATACTAATGGGAACTTATCGGGTGGTTCAATACCCAACAGAACTGCACTACTTCTTGCATTTTCTTTTGTTGGGATGAATTCTGTGTTTACGTTTTCCTTATTTAAAAAGTTTAAAATAAATTCTCCGACTTTATCTTTTCCAACTGCCGTTAACAAGGTAGACTTTAATCCCAATCTTGAACAACCCACAGAAATGTTTAATGGAGAGCCACCGACAAAAGCGTTAAAACCTGATATTTCTTTAAATGGAACTCCAATGTCTTGAGAATATAAATCTATCGATGATCTTCCTATTGCTATCAAATCTCTTTTACTCATTTTCGCTATTCATTTTAGAGGTTACAAGTGGTAATCTTTTGTCTTTAAATGACCAAGAATTATATATCCATTCATGGTCAGGATCCGTGGTATTTTCTAAACATTGATCACTACCTGCCAAAAAATTAAGATAATAACAATGATATCCATGTTCCGCCACAACANGATGAAACCCTTTCGGAATTAGGACACAGTCATCGTTTTTAGGTCTTAGAATCTCATCTATTTCTTTGTCTTTGGTATAAACTTGCTGAATTGCGTAAGCTTCGGGTTTTTCAAATTTATAAAAATAAGTTTCTTCTTGTTTTGGCTCAAGAACCTTACCCGTATCATCTAAAATTCTCTCATCGTGTTTGTGCGCTGGGAAAGAACTCCAGTTACCTGAGGGAGTATATACCTCTCTGGATATTATTCTTGAACATCCAAAGCCAGGAGGAACTAGATCGTTAAATTGCCTTGTAGCATTATCCCCACCAAAAATTACAATTGGGGTTTTATCTGGAGTAATAAACTTAGGGTCAAAATCATTATCTGATTTGCACCATCCATATGCAATATCTAAAATTTCAGATGTACATGTAAGAGTAAAATTTGTTTTCCTAGGAAGATATAAAGTATGAGCTACACCCGAAAAAACATTCTTTCGGCCATTAATGGTGTTCCAATTTCCTCTATTACTTATCACTTTAAAATTTCCTGAAAGCAGAACAATGGCAATTTCACTTCTATTCGTTTCGAAATCCCACGACTGATTTAATTTCATTTTTCTTGCCTCAAATGATAAAAATTCCCAATTTGCAGAGGAAGGGTTAACACTCTGGTAAACTCCGTTTTCTTTTAGATTTGGCTTTAATAATAAGTGCGATTTTCTTTTCATTGTATTAATTTACCACTTTATATACTGTCCTTATTAAGTCATCCAGTATTCCTTTGTAGCTTTGAGATCTTGTCATAAAAATAACAAACATAGAATTTTTTGGGTCAATCCAAAACTCTGTATATTGTAATCCCCCCCAGCCATATATTCCTTTTGGTGCTCCTTGATTCATTATTTTAGGGTCTTCAAGAACATAGACTGACAATCCCATATAAAAACCCAATTGATTTTGATAAGACCTGTCTTCTTTTGGATAACCCTCTGAATATTTTCTTGTCATTGTTTTTATACTTTCTGGAGATATAATTTTTTTACCCTGATATACACCATTATTAACAAGCATTTTACAAAAATTCATAAAATCCGAAGTTGTTGTTAACAAGCCTTCAGCTCCTAAATTAGTTTTATCGTTTTGATCATAGGTTAATATGTTTCCTCGACTTGTAATTCCGTCTTGTAAAAAACCTTTAATGGATGGGGTATTTAAAAATAGTGGTTGAAAGTTTATTTTATCCTCTTTTGTTAAATAGAATTTTGTGCTATTCATATCTAAAGGAGTGAACAAATATTCATCTAAAAATTCACCAAACTGCATATTGCTTACCACCTCTATAACTCTGCCAAGAATTGATTGATTAACCCCATATAAGTACTTTGTTCCTGGTTCATATTGTAGAGGGTGTTTTGAGATTATTTCCATTAATTCCTCTAAATTGTCAGCTTTAACCGCGTCTACATAAAAATTTTCAGGAGTGCAAAATCCAGACCTGTGGGACATTAAATCAATTATCTTCATTTGATTTTTACATGGATAAACATTGTCTGAACTCAAGCAGTAATGATCTCCATCTTCAAAATCTGCATTTTTTTGTTTTTTTATATTCATGCAATTCAAATTTGAAAACGATGGAATATATTTAGAAACAGGATCGTTAAAATCAATGAGATTTTTTTCTTCCAAAATAAACATACCAATAGTGGTAACTACTTTGCTGGTCGACCATAATGCAAAGATGGTTTCATTATTTATTTTTTTATCGTATTTATTATTTGTGTTTTCTGTGTGCCTGTAAAATAGGGAGTCGTCTTTAAAAATAACAATCTCGTTACTTCCTGTTATTTCTTTGTTAATTAGTTCTTTTTGAAAATTAACCAGAGTTTGTTTGTGTGATAAATTAGATTCTATAATATTATTACAACTAGTATTTATTATAAGCAGAAATACGACAACTTTTTTTTTAGTATGCATTTAGAAAAATGAATTTTCAAATTTAAATGAAAAACAGTAACATTTACATTTACAAATAGATAATTATTATAGACAATAGGTATTTGTAATTAAACTAAAAAAAAATCTATTATATAAGTGACTAATATTGTATTTGTTAATATAGAATTTACTAAAAATATCCTAAATATTACAAAATGATTGATATCATTAAAAAATTGTTATCTTTATGTTTACAAATTATGTGTATGAATTACATTTATAAAACAAACAAATTTCTAACTAATTGATAATCAAACTATTTCAAATGAAAAAATATAAAGATAATAAATTTACTTTGTTAAAAACACTTTCTTTTTTTAGCACGTTGCTATTTTCTGCTGGTGTTTTTGCTCAGTCTATAAGTGGTAATGTCTCCAGTGAGGATGGACCACTTCCAGGCGCAACTGTAGTTGTGAAAGGAACTGAAAATGGTACAAGTACTGATTTTGATGGGAACTTTACAATTAACGCGTCCGATAATGATGTTTTAATTGTTTCCTTTATTGGTTTCGAAACCCAAGAAGTTGCGGTTTCTGGTGACCAAGTCGATGTTGTGCTTGCTGAAGGAAATGAACTTAATGAGGTTGTTGTTACTGGTTATGGTACAGAGCTTAGAAGAAATATAACTGGTTCTGTTGCCGTGATTGACTCTGAAGTAATCGAAAACCGTAACTTAACTAGTGTTGGACAGGCTTTAGCTGGAACCGCACCTGGTGTTCAAGTTACCCAGGGTTCAGGAGAGCCGGGGAATGACAGTCTTTTTATTAGCATACGAGGGGTTGGAACTCTAAATAATTCTTCGCCACTTATAATCGTTGATGGTATTGAGGGTAACCTTAATAATTTAAATCCCCAAGATATAGAATCTATATCTGTACTTAAAGATGCAGCTTCTGCGTCCATTTACGGTTCTAGGGCTGCAAATGGTGTTATCGTTGTTAAAACTAAAAGAGGTGGTAAAAGCCAGCCTACTAAGTTTTCATATGATGCATCTTTTGCAACAAGTAAACTTCTTTTCGATTGGGATCAAATTTCATTCGACCCAATCGAAAATGTTAATTGGAAGAACCAAGTAGATGTTGGAAATGGCGCTACTGGTAGATGGAGTGCAGAACAAATAGCTTTCATTAATGCAAATAAATCAAATTGGCTTGGAAGTAATGGACAAACGCCAGTTGATGTTTACATCCAAGACGCAACTCTACAACAACACAATTTTGCTGCTACTGGTGGTTCTGAAAAAACAAATTATAGAGTTTCTGTTGGGTTGCTTGATCAAACAGGTAACACTCAAGATGGATCACAATTTAAAAGAGCTAATTTTAGAATCAATTTAGATTCTCAAATTAATGATAAATTATCTGTTGGGACAACAATATCTATGGTTAGAGGAGATGCAACATCCAGAGGTGATGTCGGATTAGTAGGTCTTAGCAATCCTTTGCACACAGTTACAAGAATACACAACATATTTAGTCCTACTAGAAACGCTAATGGAGATTTGCAAATTGCATCATCTGATTTAGTTAACTACGGTGTTGGTCCAGGTACCGGTCTTCTTGCAATTGAAACATGGAAAGATTATAAAAACGCTCAAAGAATTAATAATAATGTTCTTGCTAATGGTTATGTAGCCTATTCACCACTTGAGGGTCTAACAATCAAAGGAACTGCAGCTGTTAATTATTCTGGAACTAGTGTATATGATTTCCAAAAAAATCCAAAGAACTATTTTGCGGATGGTACTTTTTATAATTCCTTTCCTGCAACAATTTCTACTAGAGAAAATGTAGAATTTTACACAGAAACATATTTTGCAACGGTTAATTATGAAAAATCTTTTGGTGACTTAAACTTCAAAGCACTTGCAGGTTACCAACAAGAAGAAAATAGAGTTACAAACTTTCGTGCCTCCAGAGATGGCTATTTAAGTGAAACTGTACAAGTATTAGATTCTGGTGCCCTTACAAATCAACAAAATGCTGGTTCGGAAAGTGGTTTCTCTGTGCAATCTGTATTTGCAAGATTAGATTTTGATTATAAAGATAAATTTTTACTGCAGGCTAACGTAAGGTCTGATGGTAGTTCAAGATTCAAAAATAATAAATGGGGTAGTTTTCCATCTTTTTCTGCTGGATGGATTTTATCAGAAGAAGACTTTATACCTGATACTTTTGAATTCTTGAAATTAAGAGCATCTTATGGTGAACTTGGAAACGCAAATATTGGTAATTTCGAATTTGCGCAAAGATTAAGTTTATCTCAATCCTATAACTTTAGTGATGCCAGTGGTAACGGTTTTATCGCTCCTGGTGTTGGCCAAACAACTATTGGTAACCCTAATTTGAGTTGGGAAAAAGCCAAAATAACAAATATTGGATTTAATTCAATTTTATCTAATGGATTAGGTATTGACTTTGAATATTTTATTAGAGAAACTAATGACATACTATATGATATTCCTATTAACGTACTAACCGGTTTTACATCTCAAACTTCAAATGCCGCATCAATGGAAAACAAAGGTTGGGAGCTTGGTCTAAGATATAATAGAACTTTTGGAGATTTGAAGGTTCAATTAAGTGGTCAACTTTCAAGAGTTGAAAATACAGTTACAGATCTTAATCCTAAAGTTGATGGTGGTGATCTTGATAGAATTTTGTACGAGTCAAGAATACTTGGTGAAGGCTTTCCTTTCCTTGGGTATTATGTAGTCAAAACTGATGGTTTAATATCGGGAACACCAAACGCTGCTAATGCTTCAATGGGTGCGCAAGCAGGAGATATAAACATGATTGATTTTGATGGTGATGAAGAAATAACTTTAGACGACAGACAGTATGTAGGTAAGGATATTCCAACTTATACATATGGATTCCAATTAGGTCTTCAATATAAACAATTTGATTTAGCTGCGATTTTCCAAGGAGAAGCAGATGTTCAATATTATGGACAATTTGAGCTTTGGAATCCAGATTTTGGTGGTGTTGTTACTTGGAAGAAATGGATTAATGAATCTGTAACTAACAATCCAAGTGGAACTTTTCCAAGAGCAGGTAGTACGACATCATCTTACAGATATCAAAATGATTTCTTTTTATATGATAGAGATTACCTAAGACTTAAGAATTTACAGATTGGATATAATATTCCAACTGATAGTCTTCCTATTGATGGTTTGAGACTATTCTTTAACGCAACAAATTTGTTGACGTTTACGAGCATTCCTTTAGTAGATCCAGAACAAAGATCTGGTGCTGCTACTTTAGCTGATCCAAATTTGGGAGAAGAGGGGTGGTCAAACAGACCGAATGCGACTTATCCTAATAATAGGACTATTTCATTCGGATTATCTGCTAAATTTTAATAAACTAAATACTATAAATAAATAAATAAATATGAGAACAAATAAAATAAATAATTTCATTTACGGGTTATTAGCGGTGTTTACACTGACACTAACTTCGTGTGATAAGGATTTTTTGGAAAAAACCGATCCCGGTAGTGGGAGTGTTGACGGTTTCTT
>NHEX02000061.1 GCA_002171475.2 Flavobacteriales bacterium TMED96 | reverse complement strand
TGATAACAAATTTCAGTGGATACGTTTCCAAATGGCCATGCTTCCTCTAAAATAACCAATCTATTGGTCTTTTTTACTGATTCCAGAATAGTCTTGTGATCCATAGGACGAATAGTTCTCAGATCTATTATTTCGGTACTTACACCCTCACTTTCTAATTTTTCAGATGCCTTTAATGCTTCTTTAATTATTTTACCAAAAGATACGATTGTCACTTGATCTCCAGATTTTACAACATCTGCTTTACCAATAGGAAGGGTATATTCATTTTCTGGGATTTCTCCTTTGTCACCGTACATTTGTTCAGATTCCATAAAAATTACAGGATCATTGTCTCTTATAGCAGATTTAAGTAATCCCTTGGCATCATAAGGGTTTGAAGGAACAATTACTTTTAAACCCGGACAGTTAGCATACCAACTATCAAAAGCCTGAGAATGGGTTGCGCCCAACTGACCTGCTGAACCAGTGGGTCCTCTAAAGACAATCGGACAAGGAAACTGTCCTCCAGACATCTGTCTTATTTTGGCAGCATTATTGATAATTTGATCTATCCCAACCAAAGCAAAGTTAAAAGTCATAAATTCTATGATTGGTCTATTTCCAGTCATTGTAGATCCCACTCCTATACCAGAAAAACCAGCCTCAGAAATCGGAGTGTCTATTACTCTTTTTGAACCAAATTCGTCTAACATCCCTTTTGAAGCTTTGTAAGCACCATTATATTCGGCGACTTCTTCACCCATTAAATATATACTTTCATCTCTTCTCATCTCCTCTGACATAGCCTCTGCGATAGCTTCTCTAAACTGAACTGTTTTCATTTTATTTAGAATTGAATTCAAATTTACAATTTTTAAAAATTTAAAACTCAAATTTATTAGATTTTGCCTCCCCTTTAACTTTGTTGAAAATTATTTAATTTATACATTAGATATTATATGGTATTAGTTGAAATGATAATTAAAGGAATTTCTTATAGCCAAGGGCAAACAGGCGCGTATGCCTTAATTCTTTCCGAAGCAAATGGTGATAGAAATCTTCCAATAATTATAGGGGCATTTGAGGCTCAATCAATTGCTATAGGACTCGAAAAAGAAATAAACCCACCAAGACCTATAACTCATGATTTAATGTATAATTGTTTTGTCAGGTATGGGATAGTTATTAAGCAAATTATTATACAAAAACTAGTAGATGGAGTATTTTACTCTAGTTTAATATGTGTTAGAGATAAAATAGAGGAAATTATTGATGCAAGAACATCTGACGCGGTCGCATTGTCTATAAGGTTTAACGCACCGATTTTTACCTATGAAAACATCTTAAAAAAAGCTGGTTTTAAAAATGAAAAAAGTAACCTAGGTAGAGAAAACGATCAAGACCAGTGGATAAAAAACTTTACAAAAGAACAAACCCCCAGTGGTAAGGAAAAGGATTTTAGTAAAATTGCTTTAAAAGATTTAAAGGCTTTGTTGAAGAAATTCGTAAAAGAAGAAGATTATGAATCCGCCGCTAAAGTAAGAGATGAGTTGTCCCTCAGAAAAAATGATAAATAACTTATTAACTTATTATTTTAATAAAAAAAAAAATCGGTTAAAAAAACAACAACATACAAATATATCTTTGTGAAATGCATCAATATTTAGATTTACTAAAGAAAATTAAAAGTTCAGGAGATTATAAAAAAGATAGAACTGGAACTGGGACCCTTAGCATGTTCGGGTATCAAATGCGTTTTGACTTGTCAAAGGGGTTTCCGATGGTTACAACAAAAAAACTACATTTAAAGTCAATAATTTATGAATTGCTATGGTTCTTAAAAGGAGATACCAACATTTCATATTTAAAAGAGAATGGAGTTAGGATTTGGAATGAATGGGCTGACGAAAAAGGTGATTTGGGTCCAATTTACGGGTTTCAATGGAGAAATTGGAATAATGACGGTATTGACCAAATCAAAGGTGTAATTAATTCACTAAAAACAAATCCAGATAGTAGAAGACTTCTTGTAACGGCATGGAATCCAAGCGTACTTCCTGACAATAATTACAGTTTTTCAGAAAATATTCAAAACGGAAAAGCTGCATTACCTCCCTGTCATGCGTTTTTTCAATTTTATGTTTCAAATTCAAAGCTTTCTTGCCAACTTTATCAAAGAAGTGCAGATGTTTTTTTGGGAGTTCCATTTAACATAGCTTCATACTCTCTTTTAACAATGATTATTGCTCAAGTTTGTAAATTAGAAGTTGGAGAGTTCATTCATACATTTGGAGATGTTCATATATATTCTAATCACCTTGACCAAGTAAAAATTCAACTTAAAAGAAAACCAAAAAAGCTACCTAGAATTAAAATCAATCCAGATATAGATGATGTTTTTAAATTTACTTTTGATGATTTTGAACTTATAGATTATAATCCTCATCCTGCAATTAAGGCAGTAGTTTCAATTTAAAATTGATTGAAATTAACAATAGAAATTTAATTAGGATTTTTAAAAAATGAACAAATTAAATCAAGAAATTACAATGATTGCAGCAGTTGCAGAGGACAACGGTTTGGGGTTAGACAATAAACTAGTTTGGCATATCCCACGCGATTTGAAACATTTTAAAGACTTGACTAATGGTCATTGCATAATTATGGGAAGAAAAACTTTTGAATCTCTGCCCAAAGCATTACCAAACAGAAAAAATATAATTTTGTCTAGAAAAAAGAATATTACTTTCAATGATGCTGTTGTTGTAAATAGTGTTGAAAAAGCAATTGAGGAAACAAGACATGACCTCAAGCCATATATAGTTGGTGGTGGTGAGATATATGAATTATTTATGAAGTATTCATCCTACATTGAACTTACAAGAATTCATCATAAATTTAAAAGTGATACTTTTTTCCCAAAGATTAATTTAAATAAATGGGAAGTTGTTAAAAGACACGACATAAAGAAATCTGAATTAGAAAATTATAATTATTCATTTTTAACATATAAAAGAAAAACATGAAATATGCTCAAGTATTTCCTGGTCAAGGATCACAATTTGTAGGAATGGGGAAAGATTTGTTTGATCAATATGAGGAAGCTAAAAAAATTTTTTCGCAAGCAAATAAAATTCTTGATTTTAAAATTACTGAAATCATGTTTGAGGGAAATCAAAAAGAACTTACTGAAACAAATATTGCCCAACCTGCTATATTCATTCACTCAATTATAAAATCAAGACTGTTTAAAAAAAAAGGTCGACTTTTAGGAGTGGCTGGTCATTCACTAGGAGAGTTTTCTGCTCTAGTAGTTTCAAATTCAATTTCATTTCAAGATGGACTTAAACTAGTAAGAATCCGAGCTAATGAAATGAAAAAAGCTTGCGAAATGAATCCTGGAACAATGGCAGCAGTAATTGGTCTTGGAAACGAGGTTGTAGAAAATTGCTGTATGAAAATTAAAGAGATTGTAGTTCCTGCGAACTATAATTGTCCTGGACAAATTGTTGTTTCAGGAGAAAAAAACGCAATTAATAATGTATCCAAACATCTAATTGAAAATGGTGCTAGAAAAGTTATTTCATTAAATGTTGGGGGGGCATTTCATTCTCCCTTAATGTTACCAGCTAAAAAAGTATTAGAAAAATATATTCAAAAAATTCAATTTAAAAAACCTTCATGTTTAATTTATCAAAATTCAGTTGGAAAAGGTGTCTCAAGTATTGAAGAAATTAGAAAAAATTTGGTTGATCAATTAATTTCCCCTGTACTTTGGACACAATCGATAGATCAGATGATAAATGACGGTATAAAAAATTTTGTTGAAGTTGGACCGGGGAGGGTTTTACAAGGACTAATCAAAAAAATCAATCAAGGTGTTAATCTAGAATTTTAATCCTTTCTAATTCAAAAACTTTATTATTTTCTCTGAGATGTAATCAATTTGATCATTTGAAAGCTCGGTATGCATAGGCAACGATATAACTTCATTAACAGCCCTGTTTGTTACGGGGAAAAATTTATTATCTACCTTAGGGTTATAGTAAGCTTTTTGTTTATGGAGAGGTACTGGATAGTAAATTCCATATGGAATTGAGTTTTTTGTCAAATGCTCAGCTAACAAATCTCTTTTAGATTCTAAAATTCTTAAAGTATACTGGTGGAAAACATGACTATGAGAGTCAGGGGGTATATTTGGGGTAATTACATTATTAATTCCTTTGAGATTACTTGAATATCTTGAAGCAGAATCTCTTCTCCTCTCGTTATAATTATCCAGATATTTTAATTTTACGTCTAGTATTGCTGCTTGTATAGAATCCAATCTAGAATTCAATCCTACCAAATCATGATAATATCTTTTGTCCATTCCATGGTTAGCAAGGATTCTGATTTTTTTTGCCAATGAGTCGTTATCTGTATAAATTGCCCCTCCATCTCCATAAGCACCAAGGTTTTTTGAAGGGAAAAAAGATGTAGTCCCAATATCTCCAATTGTCCCAGTTTTTTTTCTCAATCCATTGTTGAAAGTATACGCTGCCCCCAGGGCTTGTGCATTATCTTCGATAATTTTAATATTATTTTGTTTTGCAATTTCAACTATTTTTTCCATCTCTGCAGGTTGACCAAATAAATGAACCGGTATTATAGCTTTTGTCTTTGAAGTTATTGCTCTTTCAATGGACGAAGGATCAACGTTAAATGTTTTTTGATTGATATCTACTAACCTAAGCTTCAAACCCATTAAAAGAACTACCTCTGCAGTAGAAGCGAACGTGAAGTCTGAAGTAATAATTTCATCTCCTGGACTCAAATTTAAACTCATTATTGCTAACTGGAGAGCATCTGTCCCGTTTGCACATGGAATTACATGCTTAACATTTAGGTATTTTTGCAAGTTAGTTTGAAATTTTTTTACAGCAGGACCATTTATAAAACTAGTTGTATTTAATACAGAATCTAATGAAATATCTAGTTCCTCTTTAATTGCGTCATATTGACCTTTAAGGTCAACCATCTTTATAGAGTTCATGAAAGAATTTTAGCAAAGGTAAAAAACCATTTAATTTTAAAGTATTACAAATAAACTATTTTTGTCTTTATGATTTACTCTTTATTTTATGAGTTTTGTTTACTAATAATTAAGATTTTAGCTCTTATTTTTCCAAAGATTCAAGAATTTTTAAAAAGTCGTAATAGAATTTCAAATGATATTAAACACTTTAATAATTCTAAAAAAAAATTTGTTATTTGGGTTCACTGCTCTTCAATGGGAGAGTTTGAACAAATAAAACCACTTTTGAGAAAAATTAAAAAATCAAAACCCATTACAGAGTTTGTGATTACTTTTTTTTCCAAGTCGGGATTTAATTCAGCTAAAAAATTCAATCTTGCTAAGACAATAACGTATTTACCTTTTGACAGAAAAAAAGAATTAAATCATTTTATAAATAAAATTCGACCTAAACTATTATTACTTGTAAAAAATGAGTTTTGGCCAAATCTTATAAAGTATGTTCACAAAGCAGATATAAAAATTTTCTCAATCTCATCTTCATTTAGAAAGAGTCAAGTTTTCTTCAACTTATTCTCTTTTGGTATGGTAGCCTTATTAAAAAAGATAAACTTCTTTTTTGTAGTGAATGAAAACGATAAATTACTCCTTAAAACTTTAAATATATCCAATGTGCAAGTAACTGGTGATACTAGGTTTGACAGGGTTTTAGAAAATTATAATAATCACAAAAGTGATAAAGAAATAAAAAAAATTTTAAAAAATTCCAAAAACTTTGTAATAGGAAGTAGCTGGAGGGAAGACCATAAAATTCTATTAAGTTGTTGCGACAATAATTCACCCTTAAACTGGATAATAGCACCACACAAAATTGACTCAAAATCTATCTCGGATCTTGAAAAATTAATTCCTATTGACTATGCTAAATGGTCAACTTTCGATTTTGAAAGTGATTTTAATAAGAAAGTTTTAATCGTAGATAAAATTGGGATTTTGAGTTCACTGTACAAATTTTCAAAATTTGCTTATGTAGGGGGAGGAATGGGAAATAAAGGTTTACACAACACCTTGGAAGCCGCAGCATACGGAATTCCAATAATTATAGGTAAAAATTTTCAGAGGTATCCAGAAGCCATTGAAATGCATAAACTAGGAGGTGTCTTATCTATTTCAACAAAAGAAGAATTCAAAAATATATGGGAAAAATTAATAAATAATGAGAAAATATGTCTTGAGATAGGGAAAACAAATTTTGATTTTGTAAGAAAGGGCGTTGGTTCCTCTACTAAGATAATTTCATGCATTAACCAATATTTAGATTAAAAAAATGTTTGGGTTCATTTTTAATTTTTTAGTTTTGCTAATCAAATTTTTAATTTATTTTTTGCTATTTCCAAAAATAAATCCAATGAGGCCTCAATTTAAATTAATTACAATTGTGAATTATAAAATAAATTATTTGTTATGCATATTTTCATTTTTAACTTTAGCAGCCCAAGAAGATTTTAAAGGTCTAAAACACTGGGAAATTCCTAGTAAAAACCCTGACAGGATTATACTAACCTTTTATGGTGATCCAAGTTCATCAAGAGCTGTGACGTGGAGAACTAGTGAAGAAATTGAAAATAGTGTGGCTCAGATTTCAGAAGCTACTGTAAATGCAAATATTGAGTACAACCCAAAAACCTATAAGGCTTCTATTGAAAAATTAAATTTAGGTCAATATCAAAGAAATAATTCGTTTTCCGTAAACTACCACAGTGTTATTTTTAATGATCTCAAACCAAATACGCTTTATGCCTATAGAGTTGGAGATGGTGATAAATTCTGGTCAGAATGGATACATTTCAAAACCGCAAAAAAAGATTATTCAAAAACAGAATTCGTTTTTTTCGGTGACTCCCAAAATAGACTCTTATCACACTGGAGTCGAGTAATTAGGATGGCATATCAAACTGCTCCTAATGCTTCTTTTGCAATTCATGGGGGAGACTTAGTGGATGATGCTCACCGGGATTATGAGTGGGCAGAGTGGTTCAAAGCTGGTGGCTTTATTCATAGTCAATGGACAAACATACCTGTTCTGGGAAATCATGAATACTGGCCATTAATTGCAGAGACTGAACAGCAATTTACCTCAATTCACTGGCGTCCTCAATTTACGCTTCCAATAGAAAATGGTCTCAGCAAAAAATTACACGAAACTGTTTATACAGTTGATTACCAAGATGTTCGAATAATTGTTTTAAATTCAAACTTTAATCTCAATACGCAAACGAAATATATTGAAGAAAAACTCAAAACTTCCACGGCTAAATGGAATATAATCACTTGTCATCATTCTATTTTCTCTCCAGCTTTGGGACGTGATTTCAGATATGGCCGTAAAAATTGGAAACCATTATTTGACAAGTATAATGTAGACCTTGTGCTTAATGGACATGACCACACTTATGCCAGAGGACACGTTCCTGCAGTATATAAAGATGCTATTGAATCCAAAGGTGTTAAAACTGTATATGTAACTTCAGTCAGTGGACCAAAATTTTATAGACTGGATCGCAAACAACTAAAAGAAGGGTATTTTAAAGACGGATATAAGTCAGATAAAATATCACATCTTGTTCAATTTTTTCAAGTAATCACAATAGATGAAGACAAACTCACTTATGTCGCATATACAGCGACTGGAAAAGAGTACGATAGAATTGTAATTGCTAAGGACTTCGAAAGTGGGGAAAAGAAGTTTTATAAGAAAAACGAAGACCCCAAGTAATCAAATAAAGTTAAACTCATCATGAGATTATTTTTCTTTTCAATCTATTTTACATTCTATTCCCTAAATCACTGTTTTTCTCAGTCTATAAAACTTGAAATGTCAAAAAAAAAATAAACTCCCCACAAACATCATTTTGATGATTGCTGATGGAGCAGGATTATCTCAAATAACTGCAGCAATGTATGAAAACAATAATAAATTCAATTTAGAAAATTTCAAAGTGGTGGGGTTACAGAAAACCCATTCAGCGAATTCCCTTATAACTGATTCTGCAGCTTCAGGAACCGCTATGGCATGCGGAATAAAGACTGAAAACGGAACTATTGGAATAGATACAGAAAACAAGTCCTTTGAATCTATTTTAGAGATATGTGAAAAAAAGGGATATAATTCTGGAATAATAGTGACATCAAGTATTGTTCATGCAACCCCAGCATCTTTCTATGCTAAAGTTATTTCAAGGGCAAATTATCAAGAAATAGCATATCAATTGAGTAAGAGCGAAGTGGATTTTTTTATTGGAGGTGGTGAAAAACATTTTATAAAAAGGAATGACAGGAAAAATTTGATTACTGAAATGAGGGATTGGGAATTTGTAAATGGTCTTGATCAATTTGATTCATCAACTTCAAAAAAAGTTGGTTATTTCATAAGTTATGAGGAACCCCCAAGTTTAATTGAGGGAAGAAAACCACTTCTCGATATTGGTCTAAATTCAATCCTATCAAAGTTGAATTCCCTAAAAAAACCCTTTTTTTTATTAGTCGAAGGATCGCAAGTAGACTGGGGAGGACACGATAACGATCTTGAGTACGTTACAAAAGAGTATATTGAGTTTGATAGAGCAATTGGCGTTGCTTTAAAGTTTGTCGAGGAAAACCCAAATACACTACTAGTTGTCACAGCTGATCATGAAACTGGTGGGCTAGCAATTACCTCTGATCAAATAAAAAAACTAAGTTCTAAAGTAAGATTTTCTACAAAGGGCCATACAGCCTCAATGGTTCCAGTTTTTTCAAAAGGAGTTGGATCAAAAGAATTTTCTGGAATTTATGACAACACAGAAATTTTTTACAAAATGATGTTGCAGATAAAGTGATTATTTAGTTCTAGCAGCCAATACTACATTATCTTTAAATTTTTTGTCATCTTCAATAATATCGAAAAAGCTTTCAATGTATGAATATGCATCTTCATACTCAGATGCGTTGTCGAAATCAGATTCGAATGATTTTATTAAAGCAAGCATATCACTTTTTTTCTCAATAAAAATGTCTCTAACACTATAAAAAATCGCTTCATCTCTTTTGAAACCACGATATTTTCTTTGTTGTATGTTAGCAATGTTTAGAGTTTCATTAACGACTGCATAGCTCGGATTGATAAATCCAGACATATCAAAATCATAAGGAAGAGGAATTATTAGTTTATCAATGTAAAGAAGCTTGTTATTGTGCTGGTATGCTGTTGAAAAATCTGTATTTCCTATCATATATTGAAACATAGCGTTTCTTACTGAAGCGTCTGCATCCATAGCCAACGGTGGAATAAATCTCTCAAAAACTTTTCCATTATGAAATTGAGCAACCTTTTTATCATCCTCAATCAAAAAGGCATTTAAATTTTCAACTACTGGTTTTTTCTTCTTTGTTAGATCTGTGAACTCTAGCGATAATCTTCTTGTTTTAAAATGATAAGGATACACCATTTCAAAAAGTTTATAAACTATAAATTCTTTTAAAATATTATCATTTTTATCTTTTTGCTTCAAGCACGGTAAAACCAATTTCATTTTTTTATGACCTTCAAAAACAGTTCCCTTAGTTTGTTTCTTTTTAAAGTCAACCTTTATTGGAGGATAGTAGCAAGTAGATCTTCTAAAATTACCTCTAGCTCGAATACCTATTTCCATTTCTTGAAAAGTATCATCTATTTTGTAGGCAAAATTTGTATCAAAGTATATTGTATCAACAATACTTTTTTTAAGAGTCTTTGGAGTGAATGATATCTTTGCCTCTAATCTTTCATTAGATGAAAAGAATTTATCTTCGGTTTTTTGAGCAATTATTAACGATGATGTTAATAATAGAATAAGAAATTGTTTCATATATTGCAGTTTAGTTGTACATAAATTTAAAAAAAAAAATAAGTGAGTCAGTATTTTTCTATAATAAATGTGAGAACTCTTTATACCATGATTATTTCAGTATTGGTTCCCATTATCTGTTATGAATATGATATAGTTTATGATATTGATTTAACTCTTATAAGTATTGCTATTATATTTCCTCTTGTATTTGCTATCAGAGGGGCGTTTAGAAGAAGAGAAAAAGCTCTAGAACATTTAAGCAAAATAAGAAGTTCTTTGATGTCAATAAAGTTTGGTTTTATAACAAATGGAAAATTAACCAAAGAAGAAGTTGAAACTGGGAATATGCTTCTCATAAATATTTTAAATGAGTTAACTTATCATCTTCAAGGCGAAAATGAAACTAGGTCTAAACTAGATAAATCGATTCAAGATTTAATAGATTTTACAAATAGCAATCCTGAAACTATTTCAAGAAACGTAAAAGGTAAAGTTGTAGGATATTTGCAAAAAGTTCAAGAAGGTATTGAAAATTGTCTTGCTATCCATATACATAGAACACCTATTAGTTTGAAAGCATACTGTAAAATATTTATTTATATTTTCCCTGTAATTTATACCCCATCAATAATAAATAAAATTGGAGTAGAAAATCCTCAATGGTTAACATATTTTGTAATAATTCTTAGTGAATTTATATTAATCTCTTTATATAATATTCAAGATGATATGGAATACCCCTTTGACAAGCAAGGACTGGATGATATAAAACTTGATGAGTTTTTAATTAAAAGCCAAAAAAACAAATAGTAGCTCTTTAAATGTTTGTGCGGGTGAAGGGACTCGAACCCCCACGCCGTGAAGCACTAGATCCTAAATCTAGCGTGTCTACCAATTTCACCACACCCGCTAAAGATTGTAAATATAGATAAGTTTTATCAAATATTTTTTACATTAACAATTCTAAACTTTATTTAAAACCTTTTAATTAATGATAAACTTTTCAGACAAAGAGAAAAATAAATTTTTAAATGAACTATATGAGTTTCTAAAAATTCCTTCTATAAGTGCTGACCCAAGTCATCAAAAAGAAATGATAAAATGTTCGAATTGGTTGGAAAACTGCTTAAAAAATTCAGGGTGTGAAAATGTCAAAATAATCAAGACAAAGTGCCATCCAATAGTTTATGCTGAAAAATTTATTGATAAAAATCTTCCTACCATTTTAGTATACGGTCACTACGACGTCCAGCCACCTGATCCAATTTCATTATGGGATTCTCCTCCATTTAAGCCAGTAGTTAAAAAGACAAAAATACATCCTAAGGGTGCAATTTTTGCAAGAGGAGCCTGTGATGACAAGGGTCAAATGTTTATGCATATCAAAGCATTAGAGTGGATAATAAAAAATGGTAAATTAAACTTCAATATAAAATTCTTAATTGAAGGTGAAGAAGAAGTTGGTAGTAATAATCTAGAGGTTTTTATCTCTAATAATAAAGAATTATTAAAGTCTGATATTATTTTAATTTCTGACACTAGTATGAAGAGTAATACTATTCCATCAATAACAACAGGGCTTAGAGGAATTTCATATATGGAAATTACATTAAAAGGACCAAATAGAGACCTTCACTCTGGAACATATGGTGGGGGGGTTGCAAATCCGATTAATATTATGTCTAAGTTGATTGCTAGCATGCATGATGAAAATATGAAGATTACTATTCCTGGATTTTATGATAAAGTACTAGATTTAAATGATAAAGACAAAAATGAAATTTTAAAGGCTGCTATAAATACCAGTGATTTTAAAAAATCTATAGGAGTAAAAGAGTTATATGGAGATACCGACTTTAGCCTCACTGAGAGAATCGCAACACGTCCGACATTAGATGCTAACGGGATTTACGGTGGTTACACAGGACAAGGGTCAAAAACGGTACTTCCAAGTGAGGCCCATGCAAAAATTTCTATGAGACTGGTTCCTAAACAAGACTGGAAAGAAATTAGTGAATTATTTAAGCAGCATGTGCTGAACTTCATTCCAAAGAATGTAACTGCAACTATAAAAACCCACCATGGAGCAGAACCTTATGTTACACCAACAAACAGTATAGCTTTCGAGGCTGCCACATTGGCTTATAAAAAAAGTTTTGGTGTAGATCCATTTCAACAAAGAGGGGGTGGAAGTATACCAATTGTTCCAATTTTTGAAAAAGAGTTAGGTGTAAAAAGTATTCTAATGGGTTTTGGGTTGGATTCTGACGCAATTCACTCACCAAATGAACATTTTGGTTTGTTTAATTTCTTTAAAGGTATCGAAACAATTATATATTTTTATGAATTTTATACTAAAAAAAACAATATTTAATTTTTAAAAAAATCAGAAGCAATTTCATTTGTAAGGTATTTATGTTCTCGATTAACTTTAATAAAATTATTTTCTAAATATAAGTTTCCAAGCCCTAAATGCTTTCTTACTTTACCTTGAAAATAAGAATCAAAAACCTTGAATTTTTTTCTTATTTCTGTTAAGGACAGACCCTTAGAAGTTGAAAGTTCTGTCATAATGGTTTCATTGTATATATCTTTCTCGGTTAAAAGTTCACAATTAAGGGGTTTTTGATAATTGTTTATTTCTAACAAATAATCACTGGGGGCACTACAATTTACACTTCTTGATTCTTTATAAAAACTGGCTGATGAAGGACCAAAGCCTAGATATGGTTTTCTGTTCCAGTAGTTTAAATTTTGTTTTGAGTAATTTCCATTTCTTGAGAAATTCAGATACTCATATTGCTCAAAACCATATTCAAAAAGTTTATCACAACAAAAATTATATTGATCTATAACTAAATTTTTATCAAAAGATTTCTCTTTATGAGATACGTTATTCGATCTATAATTAAATTCCTCTAACGTTATGTGATTTATTCCGTTTTTATTTAATTTATTTAAAAAAATGTCTAAACTTTCATTTGATAAATTTGGAATCCCAAATATTAAATCAATCGAATAACTTTTATAAAAAGTAGATATCAGATTAATTTTTTTTAAAAAAAAATTATTTAATTTTTTTTCTGAAAAATTATTATAGAATATAGAATAAGTCCTACAACTTAATCTATTAACCTTTGTTTTACAAATTTTCTGTAAATTTTTGATTTTGATATTTTCAATATCTAATTCCAAAGTGATTTCTAATTCATTATTGAAGAAAAAATAATTTTTTAATCTAGAAATTAAAGACTCTAAAAAGTTTGAAGATAAAAATTTCTTTTTTGGTGACTTAATATAAATGGACTGTACTAATTTTTCATTTAATTCATTATGCCTAAGGTCTATCTCAGTTAAAATTGCAGATTCAATTTTTCTTTTAAGATTTAAATCAAATACATCTGGTATATGTATATATATTGAAGACACTTAAAACTAAAGGTTGGTTCTTTTGGGGTTTTGTTCAACATAAGACCTCCAAGAAGAAAATTTTGTTTCTTTATTAATATGATTTTTATTAAAATGATGGCAAACAGCAGCAGCTAATCCATCTGTTGAGTCTAGGTTTTTAGGTAATTCTTCAAAAGATAATATGTTCTTTAACATTTTGGCTACTTGCTCTTTGCTTGCATTACCATTACCCGTAATAGACATTTTGATTTTTTTTGGAGAATATTCAGTTATCGGTATTTGTCTTGACAAGCCTGCTGCCATCGCTACTCCTTGAGCTCTCCCTAACTTTAACATGGATTGGACATTTTTTCCAAAAAAAGGGGCTTCAATTGCAATTTCGTCAGGGTTGTAATTATCAATTATTTCAACTGTGCGATTGAAAATATGCTTTAATTTCAAATAATGATCATTCAGTTTTTTTAAATTAAGTTCATTTAATAAAATAAACGACATTTTATTATTTAAAACCTTAATTAATCCATATCCCATTATTATTGTTCCTGGATCAATTCCCAAAATAATTTTTTCTCTCATAATATTATGGAGATGCTGTTATTCTTATGGGAAGTTTAATTTTAGATTTAACGTAAATTCCAACATTGGTTTTTGTTGCAGGCAAAGCCTTTGGAAGAGATGAAATTGTTGTATTAATTATTTCAGAAAGAGAAGGGACAGCTTCGTAAACAAGGGAACCGTTTTCAACATTATCTAAAGATATATTTCCCTCCTCATCAATTACCATATTTAAGATGATTTCTTCATCAATTTCCTGATTTGATATTAAATTTTCGTATGATAATGAATTATATACTGAATTAGCAATTTCATCTTTGAAACAATCAAATTGTTCTTTTATTTCTAAACTACTACAAGTATCAAAAGTAGGCATTTGGTCGTTATCACTCCATTGAGAAGCTTTTTTAATTTGTTGAGGTGTGTAAGTTTTTGTAGAAAAATTTTCACAACCAACGATCAAAATGTAAAAAAGGAAAAAATTAATAATTAACTTAAGTTTATTCATCTGATAAAAGTATTTTCAATGTATTATTAAATGTACAATTTTTTTACTTTGATATTATCAATAATAATAAACTAATATTTTGAATCTACTTTTCGAATTAATGGGATTAATTTTAATGTTTTTAGGTTTGATTGGCTGCTTTATACCAATAATTCCCTCGCCAATAACAAGTTGGTTTGGATTTTTTATTCTTTATTTCAGCTCTAACAATATAATAAGTTTTAAGTTTCTAATATATACCCTACTAATTTCAATTCTATTTTTTTTAGGAGATTTTTTTTTACCATTAATTACAGCTAAAAAATTTGGAAGTTCTAAAAAAGGAGTTGTTGGAACTGGAATTGGCCTATTTTTAGGTTTTTTTATTCTTGGCCCTATAGGCATAATATTGGGAGCTTGCATAGGGGCATTGATTGGTGAATTAATGAGTAATAAAGAAAGTGAAAAAATATTAGGCAGTTTAGGTGGTGCAATTGTTGGGGTTTTATCTGGAATTATTTTAAAATTAGTTGTCAGCATAGTTTTTCTATTTATATATTTAGAAAAAATTGTAAGAATTTATTTTTAAGTAAAAGTTAATCTGAATTCATGTTTTTAATCAAAATCTATTAATTTTATACTGTGAAATTATTTTTAATATCCTTCATACTTATAGCCCTCTCATTTGTTGGTATAGCAATAAAAATCATTGTTAAAAAAAATGGAAAGTTCAGTGGGACATGCGCTAGTCAAAGTCCATTTTTGAGTAACCAAAATGAACCATGTTCTTTATGTGGTAAAATTCCTGATGAGGAGAATTGCGACTCAAAACAGGTTATCTAGATATTAGATTAAAATTTTGAAACTTATGGTTTATAAATCTTTAGAGGATGCAGTAAAAGCAGCAAAAGAAAACGATCAGCGTGCCTTTGGTTTTTTGTATGATGAGTGTTGGGATTATGTATATGGATACCTTTTCAAAATTTCTAAAGATGAAAGAATTGCTGAAGAGCTTTCTCTAAAAACATTATCCAAAGCTTTTGATAAGATTGATAAGTTTAACCCTAAATTTAGATTTAAAAGTTGGGTGATAACAATTAGTAAAAATTTGCATATCGACTTCCTGCGAAAGCAAAATGCTAGTAATAAAATTGAGTTTTACATTACAGAAAGCAATAAATCAAATTACAATGTTGCAATCGAAACTCTATCACCTGAAGATGAATTAATTAAAAGTCAAAACATTAATAACCTTTTGGAAAAGATAAAAAAACTAAAGCCTACTTATGAAAAAATAATTAAAATGAAATATTTTCAAGAAATGACGTACAAGGATATTTCACATAAAACTCAAATCCCATTAAATACAATAAAAGTTATGATACTTAGATCAAAAAAAAATTTAGCCGAATTAATATCAAATGAAAATTCAAAATCTTAAAAAGCTTGGTCCTGGACTTTTATTTGCTGGTGCTGCTATTGGAGTTTCACACCTGGTGCAGTCAACAAGAGCAGGTGCGGATTTCGGCTTTGGATTACTTTGGGCGCTTTTAATTTCTATTATTTTAAAATATCCTTTCTTTCAATATGGCTCTAGATTTGCATTGGCAACCAAAATGAGCTTATTGGATGGATATTATAAACTTGGAAAAATCTATCTTTTGATATTTTTCATTATTAGTATTGGAACAATTTTCACAATTCAAACTGCTGTAACTATTGTAACAGCTTCACTTGCAACTACGATTTTAGGAGATTCCCAAAATCTCGTTATACTTAGTACATTAATTATTTTACTGTGTTTTTTAATTCTTTTATTTGGAAACTATAAACTACTTGATAATTTAATAAAAATTATAATTTTAGCCCTAACAGTAAGTACACTTATTGCACTTTTAGTTGCATTAATAAAAAACAGCAATTCATTCAATTTTTCTCAAGTTTTTCCTTATAAAACATCAATTATTTTCCTAGCTGCATTAATCGGGTGGATGCCAGCGCCTCTTGATATTTCAGTCTGGCAATCTTTGTGGATTATTGAGAAAAGAAAATCAAATACAATTTCATTTGATGAAGGTATTTTTGATTTTAATGTTGGCTATTTTGGAACTTTTATTCTTGGAATTTGCTTTTTGAGTCTGGGTGCATTAGTAATGTTTGGCAGTAGTGTTGGGTTTTCAGATGTTGGAAGTATTTTTGCCGGACAATTTATCGAATTATATACATCAACCCTGGGAGAATCGGTTTACCCTATCATTGTAATTGCTGCATTTACGACAATGTTCAGTACTACGTTAACTACTTTAGATGCTTCTCCGAGATCTATGTACAAATCGAGTCAGTTATTATTTCCTAAGACTAATCTGTTAGACTATAAATTTTGGTTAATAGTTTTAAGTATAGGTACAATTTGTATTTTTTCATTCCTATTAGATGAAATGGGAACTTTAGTTCAAATTGCAACAGTACTTTCATTTATTACAGCACCTTTTTATGCATATTTAAATTTAAAATTGGTCACTAGTAATTTGATGCCATCTAAACATAAACCATCCAAGATTTTAATAAGCTTTAGCTATGTTGGATTGGCTTTTCTAACTCTTTTTGCTTTAGTTTTCGTAAAAATAATAATCTAAAGTTGTTTATATTTGTACTGTTTATGAAGATTAGTACCAAAAGTGATTTTGCTTCAAAAAAGCCAAAGTGGATAAAAGTAAAACTTCCAATTGGAAAAAAATATACTGAGCTTAGGAGTCTTGTTGAAAAGAACAATTTAAATACAATTTGCACATCCGGTAGTTGTCCAAACATGGGTGAGTGTTGGGGTGAAGGTACCGCAACATTTATGATTTTGGGAAATATTTGTACCCGGTCATGTCAATTTTGTGGAGTTAAGACAGGGAGACCTGGACTTGTTGATTGGAGTGAACCTCTTAAAGTTGCTAAATCTATACAAATTATGAAGGTTAAACATGCTGTAATTACATCGGTTGACAGAGATGACCTTAAAGACGGTGGTTCTTCGTTATGGGTTGAAACTGTAAAATCAATTAGAAAACTAAACCCAACTACAACTCTAGAAACCCTCATTCCTGATTTTAAAGGTGAAAAAAAAGATCTTGACAAAATTATTGAAGTGATGCCCGAGGTCATTTCACACAATCTCGAAACTGTTAGAAGGCTTACACGTGAAGTGAGGGTCCAAGCTAAATATAATAGAAGTTTAAATGTCCTAAAATATCTTAAGGAACAAGGGGTAAATAGAACAAAATCAGGAATTATGTTAGGTCTTGGTGAAACTGAAGACGAAGTTCTTGAAACACTGCATGACCTTAGAGAGTCCAATGTTGATGTTGTTACAATAGGGCAATACTTACAACCATCTAAAAAATTACTTCAGGTAAAAGAATTTATAACACCAGAACAATTTGATAAATATGCTCAAATTGCTAAAGACATTGGATTTATTCATGTTGAAAGTGGGCCGCTTGTAAGATCTTCATACAAAGCTCACAAACACGTCAACTAATTTAATTTTCCTTTTTTTAAAATATAGGATTTAAATAGTTTGGAATCTTCCTGGCTAAAGTGAATGTTTATTTTAATGTAAAAAAGTAAATCTGAATTCATGTGGTGTTGGAGTTTATAATAATCTTTCTCGGTTGTGAGAATTAATTGTCCATCACTGAAAGAAGTAATTTTATTTATATTTTTTTTAGTATATGTGAAATGATCTTTATAATTAATTATTTTGAAAACAAATCCTCTCATCTTGAGTTCTGTAACCAACAATGTATTATCAGCAATACCAGTTACTAATATGAAGGGAACTTTTTTTAGAATGTTTAGTGGTAGTTTTTTACCCTTTCCAAAAATGTGCTCATCATACTTTATTTTAGTAAAAAAAACTTTTTGATTTAAATCAATATTTAGTTTAGAAATAATTTTTTTTCTTTCTTCAATAGGTAATTCACTGGGACATTTTGTAACTATTATTACGTCTGCTCTTCGAGCAGAATTCCTGGATTCTCTTAGGTTCCCAGAAGGGAATAAATAATCTTTAAAGTAAGGTTTTGAATACTCTGTCAAAAGAATCATGATGCTTGGCTTAACCCATCTGTGTTGATATACATCATCCAAAATAAATATGTTTTTTGAATTTTTGTTAATAGATTTTATCAACCTCTGTATACCTTCCCTCCTTCTATTACAAACTCCAACTCTGACTTTTTGATTTTGTTTGTAAAACATAAAGGGCTCATCTCCTAAATAATTTGGAGTAGAACTTTTGTTTGCTATTTGAAAGCCTTTTGATTTTCTTCCATATCCCCTACTCAAGATGTTAATCATATACTTATCATTTAAAATGTCGGCCAAATAACTAACTAAAACAGATTTCCCTGTACCACCCATCGAAATATTTCCAACACCAATAGAAAAGTAATCAAATGTATACTCTTTAAATATTCCTAAATCGAAAAATAGATTTCTGATCGATGTTATAAAATTTAGAAGTATAGCAAATGGGTAAAGGACTATTTTTCTTATTAAAGACATATTATTTTAAACATCATAAATATACACTTAAAAAAAATTGGATACTTTTAAAAAATAATTGTAATAATGAAACTAGAAAAAATTATTAATGAAATTGAAAAAATATTACCTACAAAAACAGCAGAAGAGTTTGATAATGTTGGTTTGCTGTTAGGAAAAACTGATGTTGAGTGTAATAAAGCTCTAGTTTGTCACGATGTTACAGATGAAATAATTGATGAAGCATTAAATAATAAGTGTCAATTGGTAATATCCTATCATCCCTTAATATTTAAAAGTCTTAAGAAGATCAATTATGAAGACAGAATAGGAAGAATAATTACAAAAATGATTGAAAATAAACTTTCCCTTTATTCCATTCATACCTCCTTTGATAATTTAAAAAATGGTTTAAATTTCGATCTTGGGAAGATTTTAAATCTGCAAAATCAAAAAAAATTAATTCCAAAAAAAAATAGCTTAATGAAATTAACAAGTTATGTTCCTAATGGCTATCTAGATATAGTTTTAAATTCATTATACAAAGCTGGTGCAGGAGAAATAGGAAATTATTCAAATTGCAGTTTTTCTGCTAAAGGTGAAGGAAGATACTTAGGAAGTAAGGAAAGTAATCCAAAATTTGGTAATAAAGAAGAATTAACTAAAACTTCCGAAATTTTTATCAACTTAATTTTCCCAAGCCATAGGAAGAAAGAAATAATAGAGAGTTTAATAAATTCACACCCATATGAAAGTGTAGCATATGAAATCACAAAAATTGAAAACAAAAATCCAGACCTAGGTTTGGGAAGTATAGGGGTTTTGCCCATTAGTATGACTGAAAAAAAATTTCTTGAGTATCTAAAAAATAAATTACCAGTCAGTGTTTTAAGGCACTCAAGATTCACGAAAAATAAGATTAAAATTGTTTCAGTTTTAGCTGGTTCAGGGGCTTTTGCAATAGACACTGCAATTAACAACAAAGCAGATGCATTTATAACAGGTGATTTGAAATATCATGATTTTTTTAAAAGTGATAACAAAATCCTTTTAGTTGACGCTGGACATTTCGAGACAGAATTCTTTATAAAAAATAAATTACAGGAGTTACTTAAGGAAAAAATTCCTAATTTTGCCTTCATTCGTTCTAAAATTAATAATAATCCTGTAAAATATTTTTAAACAATGGCTAAAAAAGTTGATATAACAATAGAAGAAAAACTTAGGGCTCTTTTTGACTTACAATTGATTGACTCTAGAATTGATGAAATTAGAAACATAAGAGGTGAACTCCCATTGGAAGTTGAAGATTTAGAAAATGAAATTGAGGGATCAAATGTTAAAGTCGAGAAAATAACAAATGAAATTGATGAATTTGAAAACAATATAAAAGATTATAAAAATAGTATCGAAGAGGCCAAAGCTTTGATAGGTAAATATTCTGAAAAGTTAAAAAACGTTAGAAATAACAGAGAATATAATTCTATCGTAAAAGAAGAAGAATTTCAAAAATTGGAAATAGAGTTATGTGAAAAGAAAATAAAAGATTTGCTTGCAAAATCTGAACTTAAAAATGAAACCATCATAACTCTTCAAGAACATATTCAGGAAAAACAAAAACATTTAGACGCTAAAAAAAGTGAATTGAAAGAAATAATGAAAGAAACTGAGAAAGAAGAGAATGTTTTAATAGAACAATCCAAAAAATTTGAAGAAAAAATAGAAGATCGTTTAGTAAATGCCTACAAAAGAATAAGAGGAAATGTAAAAAATGGAATGGCTATTGTTGCACTTGAGCGAGGAGCTTCAGCAGGATCATATTTTACTATACCACCTCAAATACAAATGGAAATCGCATCCAGACAGAAAATCATAACAGATGAATATAGTGGTAGAATCCTTGTTGACGCAGAGCTTGCTAATGAAGAAAAGGATAAAATAAATAAACTAATAAATTCCCTCTAGTTTTTACAAATCATTTTCTAAACTTATCAAACCAATACAAAACGGAATTTACTTTTGCTATTAGATTGCTTGGTTTAGATGCAATACTGTGACTTGAATCAGGAATTCTCACTAACATTGTTTCTACTCTATTTAACTTTAAAGCAGTATAAAACTGCTCACTCTCAGAAATTGGAGTTCTATAATCTTTCTCCCCGGTAAGTAACATCGTTGGAGTTTTAATGTTACCTACATAAGAAATAGGTGACCTTTTCATATAGTCATCCTGATCATTCCATGGAAAATTTTTAAACCAATACTTGTAATATATTGATGTATTATCTGCATACAAAACAAAACTATACCAGTTTATCACTGGTTTTGCAACTACCGCAGCACTAAAAATATCAGTTTTGCCGACAATCCAAGAAGACAATACCCCTCCTCCACTACCACCTGTTACAAATAGATTTTTCTTATCAATAAAACCTTTATCTAAAATATAATTAACCCCTGAAATTAAATCATCATAGTCATGGTTTGGGTAATTATGATGGATTTCATTAGCAAATTTTTTACCGTAACTCGTGCTACCTCTGGGGTTTACATAAAGAACCACATATCCTTTACTTGCATAAAGCTGAACCTCGGTCGAAAAACGAAAACCATAGTTTGAAAAAGGGCCTCCATGTATTTCTAATATTAATGGATACTTTTTCTTAGGATCAAAATTTGGAGGAGTCACTATCCACCCCTGGATTTCAAGCTTATCATAAGAAGATCTGTACTTTATTTCTTTTACCTCACCTAAATTTTTTAACTCAAATAAATTTTCATTTAGACTTGTCAATCTTAGCTTAGAACCTCTAATTCCAACTGCAAGATCAGAAGGGTTATAAACATTACCAAAAGTGAAAGCATATCTATTATTTCTCGATATCGAAAAACTTCCTCCACTGTAAGGCCTCCCTTGAGATAATCCTCCTATTTCACTAACTAGAAACTTAAATTGTCCTGATAAATTAAAATATCCCAGTTTTGTAATTCCATAATCATCATATTTGAAAAAGATCTTCTTTGAATCTCCAGACCAAAAAATACTTGTTACATTTCTATCAAAATCTTTAGAAATATTTTTGACATTCTTACCATCTTTATCCATTACATAAAGTTCATTTTGTTGATATCCTAAAAATTTGTCATTAAAGCCTAAAAAAGCTATTTTTTTCCCATCGTATGAAACTTTGGGTGAAAAATCTGGTCCAAATCTTGATGTTAATTTTTTTAAACTTTTAGAACTAAAATTATATATATGAATGTCTGAGTTTCTTGGCTCGAAATCTATATTTTTATTGAAATTGGCAGAAATAATTAATTCTTTCTTATTAAACCATTCACAGGAATAAATTTTCCCCTTAAAATTACTAATCTTAATTGGTGAACCTCCATCAACTGAAATTAAAAAAATTTGGTTGTTCCCTTTTTTCAAATATCCTCCCCCATCAGACCTAAATTCTAGGTCGGTTATTTCTACTGGGGGCTCGTTCCACTTCGCACCTTTGGGTTTTTCTGGCAATTGAATTAATTTTTTTTTTCTTTTCCTCAACAAATGACAAAAAAATAATTTTCCTATCATCTTCAGACCACCTGAGATTTGAAATATCGGATTGTAAAGTTGTCAATATTTGTAATGATTTTTTTTCTAATTCATACAAATACAACTCTGTTTTGTTGCCATTTTTAGACTTAAAAAGAAACTTTTTTGCATCGTTTGACCATGTAGGTTGACTGTATTTACCCATTCCTGTTGTTATTGGTCTACCATTGCTACCATCATAATTTACAATCCAAATATTTGAATAATTTGAATCTGTCATTATATCCTTAAAATTTCTTTCATACAAAATACTGCTCCCGTCAGGAGAAATTTGAGGATTTGAAATATGTTGTAATTTAAATATGTCTAGAGGTTCTAAATTAGATTTTTGGGCATTNGCAGATATGGAAACAATTAATAGCGTAATNAAATTTAAATATGTTTTTTTTTTTCATCTTAATAANAAAAAAGTTTAGNTTTGNANAATTTGAATTAGTTGAATTTATGAAAAAATTGTTATTGATCTTNTTTTTGACAATACTTTTTAANTGTCATAAAAAATCTGGGAAAAAAGAATGGATTTATCTTTTTAGCGATAACTATTCTTNTTATTGGAGGTCATATAATGGTGATTCCTTACCAAAAAAATGGAAAATATCCGATAATTTATTAACNTTTAANACTGATTTTAAACTTGAAAATGAATATACTAAAGGATCAGACATTATTTTTTCTAAAGAAGAGTTTGAGAACTTTGAATTGTACTTAGAATGGAAACTTCCTAAAGGAGGAAACAGTGGGATTTTTTACCATCTTAAAGAAGGTTTTAAGGAAACATCCGAAGTTGCTCCAGAATATCAACTTTTGGATGACGAAGGTTGGGAAGAACTTAATAATNCCAAATTAAGTTCTTGGCAAAAAGCTGGGGCAGATTATGCAATGTATTCTCCAGATGTAAAAATCAAAATACTTAATCCTAGTGGAGAATGGAACTCCACCAAAATAATTTTCACTGAAAAAAAGGTCGAGCATTGGCTAAACGGAAAAAAAATTTTAACGTTTGTTCCATGGTCGGAAGATTGGTATAAAAGAAANAAAANTNGTAAATGGAAAGATTCTAAGATTTACGGAAAATTTAAAACGGGATATATAGGTATACAGGACCACAATAGTTCAATTTCATTTAGAAATATGAAAATCAGAAAATTATAAATTAGTATGNATAAAACTAGAAGAGATTTTATTAAAAAGTCTTCGGTAATTGGATTTTCTACTTTATTTCCATTTAATGAAAATATTTTGAAAATGAATATGAAGATTAGGACCGCACATATAGGAGTTGGTGGAATGGGTTTAAATGATTTAAAAGCTATATCTTCTCATAAGAATGTTGAAGTTACTGCTCTGTGTGATGTAGACTCAAGCCTCCTAAATCAAGCACACAAATTATACCCAAAAGCAAAAANATTTAAGGACTACAGAGTTCTTTTAAATAATTTGGAGAGCGAAATAGATGCAGTTGTAATTTCAACACCAGACCACACACACGGTCCAGCATCGATAATGGCTATGAAAAAAGGGAAAGCTATTTATTGCCAAAAACCTCTAACAAACAATGTTATTGATGCTAGAGAAATGAGTAATATTTCTTCTCAAAAGAAATTGGTTACCCAAATGGGAATTCAAGTTCATTCTTTTTATGACTATAAACTTGCTAAACTTTTAATTCAAGAAAATATAGTTGGGAAAGTTCATACCGTCAGAGCATGGTGTCCAAAAAATTGGGGATATGATGGAAAACTATCCAAAAAAGAAGATAATATTCCAGAAAATCTAGATTGGAATTTATGGTTAGGAACCTCTCCTTACAAAAATTACTTAGAAAATCAATACCATCAATACAATTGGAGAAAAATGGTAGGTTTTGGTTGTGGAACTCTAGGCGATATGGGTGTTCATATTTTTGATACTCCCTATAATGCATTGGAACTTGATGTTCCAGAAAGTGTTATAAATAAATGTAGAAAACCTAACGAAATTGGTTTTCCAGAAAAAAATAAAGTNTCGTATATATTCCCCGGTACAAAATTTACAACTGAAAAATTAAAGTGGATATGGGAAGATGGAAAAGGTGCACCATCATATAATAATGATTTAAAATTACCAAATGGTGATAAACTACCACAACAAGGAGCTATGTTTATAGGAGAAAAAGGAAGGCTTCTANTACCACATTTNATGGAAACTCCTAAAATTATTATTGATAATAAATATGAATTTGTTGATANCTCTAAATTTGAAGAAAATGGNCTTTTNGAAAAAAACCCTGCNAGAAATTACGAAAAGGAATCCTTATTACATTANCATGAGTTTATTGACGCCTGTTTAAACAAAAAGAAATGTTCCGCTCCATTTTCATACTCATCAAAATTAACCGAAACAATTCTTTTAGGTGTCATAGCAGGTAGATTTCCAGGTGAAAAACTAAATTGGGATAAGGATAAAGGTCAATTTAAAGAGAATAAAGCCAATCTATTTTTAAAACAAAATATCAGGTCCTTTTAGAGATGAAGCTTTTCTCAGTTTTTTTAGGTGGAAGAGCAGATAAATGTAATACCGAATTACATGACGTTGTGTTTACCCTTGGTGAAAAAATTGAGGATACCTACAATGATTTGTTACAGAAATGGTTTGGTGTACCTGACAGATTACANATNGATTCCTGGGTAGATTTGAACATAGTTGAAGGATATAAAATTTCTATTTCAAAAGAGAAAAAAAAATCGGATAAAAAATTGTATTTCGTTAATCTAGGTGCTTATGAAAAAAATAGATTTGAAGAATTACATGAGAGCAAAT
>NHEX02000060.1 GCA_002171475.2 Flavobacteriales bacterium TMED96 | reverse complement strand
AGGTTTCCGCGCTAATTCCTCCAAGATTGTGTTTGTATATTAAATTAAACCTACCATTATATGAACTTTCCTCAAGGTCTCTCCATATTCGAACAGGTATACCAGCACCATTTCTTGAAAAATACAAATCTCCGTTACCACTTCTGTTGAAAATAGATGTTTTAAAATCTTTATCATAGACTCTAGAAAAAGTAGGAGTAAAAGAAAGATTCACTTCTAGTTTACCGTCTAAGAAATAGTTCTTTGAACTAAATGGAATACTAATAATTTGTCTTTGCACGTAGGATTTAATTTGACCAACCCCATCATAATTGTTTTCNCCATTGTTTAGAAAATCTCCTTGAATTGCAGTAGATTCTCCATTTTGAATAAATAAAAAATTAACTTTTTGCTTTCCCTTTTTTGAACCGTAGGCAATCCCGCCAAGAAAACTTATAAACCGCTCGTCCTTTCCAAGCTTTCCANTGTTATAAACTGTATTTGCAAATGCAGGTAAGCTTTTTTCATACCTTGATTCGAGATAGTCATCAAAATAACTAATATTTGATCGGTAGTTTAAAGAGGCCATNTACCCTACTTTTCTTTCATTTTTTAAATCATAAGAATTGCTTGAGGTAAAACCGAGAGTTAAATTTGGGGAACTATTTTTATTAGATACATTAAAATTTTTNTCTACACTTTCAGTGTAANTGGTAACAACTAAAGAATTAGNATCNCCTCTTTCTGGTAAAGGTATGTCAATTCCTCTCGGTAAGGGNAATTCTCTGTACCCATCGTCGAAACCAAAAATATCCGTTTTGCTACCTTCATCATAAACATAATCTGAATTAAAATGCATATCTGGATTANATCCAATTCCAACAGTAATTGTATTTAAAGGAGTGGATGAAAAGTCCCGTAGAGATAAGTCTACTATACCACCACTAAAATCAGCATCATAAGAAGCATTTCCTGATTTTAAAACTTGGATATTATCAATCAAATTTGTTGGGAAAATATCGAGTTGTAGTGTATTACGATCTGGATCAAGACCAGGTATTTCCATACCATTAAGCAGAGTTTTTGAATATCTATCTCCAAGCCCTCTCACATAAACATACTTACCTTCTTGAATTGAAACCCCTGGTACCCTTTTAACCGCTTGGGCGATATCTCCGTCCCCAGCCCTTCTAATTGCTTGTAATGACAATCCATCCAAAACAACAGCAGCATTTTTTTGAATACTTAAAACAGATGCTTCGTTATTTCTCTTAGCTGTTGTAGTGACGACAACTTCCTCTAATTCAGAAGAAGCTGGTTGAAGAGTTACACTTANAGGAAAATTATCACCAACCTNAAGTTNTATGTCAGATATTTTTACTGTTGAATAACCTACAAAACTGATATCTATTGTGTAGACACCAGCCGGTAGATCAGAGAAGGAAAAATTTCCGTCAAAATCGGTAGTAGAGCCTTNCAGGTTGACTAAACTTCCATCCTCGGACTGAGAATAAAGGATGACATTTGCAAATGGTAAAACATCATTGAATTCTGCATCGATTACTTTTCCATCAATATTGGATTGAGCGAAAANAAGAAATGGAGTAAGGGTTAAAACAAAAAAGTAAAGTAAATTATTGGTTTTCATATTTATATATTAAAAAGGGCCTATGTGAAGCATAGGCCCAAATTTCTGAAAAAAAATTGGTTTTATATTAANCAAATATTTAGTTATTCGCTTGGGCATCCCAAACTGACCAACCCGTAAATTCAGTTAAATCTGCACCTTGATTAGCATCTGGAGATGTTCCAATTGTAGCCCAACTTGAAAAAGTCGAATTAATATCTAGGTTGCTATTATCTAAAACAGTATTGCTATCTACAATTGTTGATTGTACAAAAGCGCCATTATANTACCAATCGCTAAAAATTAAATTTGCCGATCCAGNTGGGTCTGTTCCAAANGTTCTAGGNGTTGAAAAACTTTTATAGTTTCCATTGTTATTTTGAAAACCTTCCATAGCAGACATAGAAGAAAGATTTGCTGCTGTTCCAGTTAAGTGAACGTCTTGAACGATAGAGTAACTGTTTTCCTTGAACTGTCCTCCCTTATCTGAATCTGTTGCAGCTTGTGTATATCTTCCATAAATGGTAATATTNTTCGTTGTATTTTGATTACCAGTGTCATCAGCAGGATTCCTAGGTCCATCGTATTCAAAGGCAGTGTCNGAGTCGTGTGCTAGTTCGATAACTNCATTATCAATTGTTCCATTCCAACCGTAATCGGTATCAAGNCCGTCATCTTGATGAGAATAAATNATCATATTAGATAGATTAACCGATCCACCAAAAATTTCTAAACCGTCATCACCAGANGCGTAACTTTCAATATGTGATACACTTGTACCACTACCAACTCCACCAAGAGTTAATCCTTGGAGTTCTGAATCTGGAGCAACTTGAGTTCCCGTGTGTCTAATTGAAATGTAAGCTATTTCACCAGAAGAATCAGCATCATCAGTACCACCNTACATATTCCATGTATCAGAACCAATTGCCACTATACCTTCAATAGCCTCTTCTGATTTACTATCAGAAATTGAAGCTTTACCTAATAATACTAACCCACCCCACTTACTTCTGTCTAAAGCAGTTCTATTTGGACTCACAAAGTTACCACTTGCAATTTGCTTAGCTGTAATTTGATCATTTGAATCGGTCATAATAATTGGCGAAGATGCTGTGCCAANCGCATTAATAGTCCCGCCTCTTGCAACAACAATAGCAGTAGCATCATTACCTGTTCCAGGTAANGCTTTNATTAAAGTACCAGCCTCAATNCTTAANGTAGCACCATCTTGTACAACAATTTTTCCACCTATTATATAAGTNTTGTCTTTTGTCCAAGANGTGACACCGGTCAATTTAGTAATACCACCNGCAGAACCNANTTCTACTATTGTTTGTTGAGCAGCAAGNGCCGCACTTACAGCAGCTTCAAANGCTTCNGCNTCNCCAAANCCAGCAGTAACAGCTTCTGTTGCAGCNGCTCTTGCAGCGTCTGCAGCAGCTTGTGCAATTTGATCACTAGANGGATATNCAGCNANTGCAGCAGCNACAGCNGCNTTTACAATNCTTTGTATATCTGCATCTGAAACAGTAGCNTCTTTNGTACAAGATGAGANTANNATNNTAATTGAAANTATAAAANTTNNGAANTTTTTCATGATTTATTTTANTTGTNAATNNTTGNACCAAANNTATTCATATNANTANCNATTTTTTTTAACTCANTGTTAAAAATCAAGATGTGTTTTTTAANTNATTGTTATCTAATGTTAGNAGAATGTTACCANGAGTTTAATATTATATTTAGATAATTNTATTNTGCNTATAAAACCTATTATTTTTGNTACATGAACTGGGAGAGATTACTTTCNTTAAAAAGATTTGGCGATACGCAAAAAAGANTNAGNAANCAACAAAATGAAATACGNNTAGGATTTGAAGTTGATTACGATAGAATCGTTTTTTCTTCTCCATTTAGGTCTTTGCAAGATAAAACGCANGTNATACCATTTTCTAAAACAGATTTCGTTCATACTCGTCTTACNCATAGTTTGGAAGTATCGGTAGTAGGAAGAAGTCTNGGNAGNATGGCAGGGGTTGAAATTTTAAANGTAAATCCTGATTTACAAAAAGNACATGGNTATCAAGCTAACGANTTTGGAGCAATTATTGCAGCTGCTTCACTCGCTCACGATATTGGAAACCCNCCCTTCGGGCATAGTGGAGAAAAGGCGATNGGCCAATTTTTCANAACTGGAAAAGGAAAAGAATTTGAATCCATGTTAACAAAGGTTCAGTACCAAGATCTTTGTCTATTTGAGGGGAATGCAAATGGTTTAAAAATTTTAACCGAATCTATAAATGGAAATAAAGGTGGACTTAGACTAACCTACGCATCTTTAGGCTCATATATAAAATATCCCAGGTTTTCATATCCNAATGCAAATTCAAACCATGTTGCGAGCAAAAAATTTGGAGTTTTCAAATCCGAAGAAGTAATTTTTGAAGATATAATTGACGATCTAGGACTAAAGATTAGTGGAGAAATTGTACGCCACCCTCTTGCTTATTTGGTTGAAGCAGCAGATGATATTTGCTATACGATAATTGATTTTGAGGATGGAATTAATTTGGGATGGATATCCGAAGACTATGCTCTTGAATATTTTATAAAACTTGTTAAGGACAACATAGATACTAAAAAGTACAATTCGCTAATGCACACTTCTCAGCGAATAGCTTATTTAAGGTCACTTGCAATAAATAACCTAATTGTAGATTCAGTAGATCAATTTTTAAAAAATTATCAAAATATTATGACCGGGCAATATCCGCACGCCCTTCTTGATAAGAGCAAATACAAGGCTCAGATGGAAGACATTATTTCAATAAGTAAAGAGAAGGTCTATNGATCTGAAAATGTATTAAAAAAAGAGATAATTGGGTATAAAATAATCAACTCTCTTTTAAAAAATATTACTACAGCTGCATTAAATAAATTTCAAAACAAAGAGACTTCTTACGATAAACTCGTTTTGAGGCTTATTCCAAAAAATTATCCAATTGTAGATGAAAAAAGTATTTACAAAACATTTCTAAACAGTGCCTGTTTTGTTGCTAGTTTGTCAGACAGTAAGGCTATGCAGTTGGAAAAATCCTTTTTCACTCTCTAAATTATGCAAATTACAAGGTGGCTCGTTTTTATAATTTTTGTAGGATCATTTCAGTGGTATGCATTTCAGGCGTTTAGAACAATTTCTAANCTTAAGATTTACACACTTATTTATTGGATTTTATCAAGTTTGATCATAATTAATTTTGTTTATCAAACTATAAGTTTAGATCGTGCAGTAGGATTTAATTACAATTTTAGTATTTCATTAGGCTACTTTTTAGCTCTTTTACTTTTTGATTTAATTGTTATTATTTTTCTCTTCGCCGAGGATATCTTTAGAGTTGTAAATTATCTAGCATTAAATNTTTTTGGTAATGAAAAAACAACAATAGTTGTTGAAAGAAGAAAGTTTTTGTCTACACTAGCAATAGGAGTTGCTTCAATTCCATTTGCCTCGCTTATAATTGGGATGTATAAGGGGAAGTACAACTTTAAAGTTCTAAATTATGTTCTTGAGTTTAAAGATTTACCAGCATCATTTGATGGATACAAAATCACTCAGATATCAGATCTACATTGTGGGAGTTTAGATAATGAGAAAGAAATTTCCTATTGTATGAAACTTATAAATAATCAGAAGTCTGATATTATTGTCTTCACAGGGGATATGGTAAATAATACGGCAAATGAGCTTGATCGGTGGAAGAGTATAATTTCAACATTAGAAGCTAAAGACGGAAAATTTTCAATTTTAGGGAACCATGATTATGGAGATTACGTTAGATGGGGTTCAGCTGAAGATAAAACAGAAAATTTCAACAATCTTCTTAAAGCTCAAAAGGAGATGGGATTTAACTTATTATTGAATGAAAATTATTTTTTACAAAAGGGAACTGANCGAATTGCACTAATTGGTGTTGAAAATTGGGGTGGGGGATCCTTTAAAAAAGCAGGGAATTTAAAAAAAGCAATTAAAAANATTGAAAGCAGTGATTTTAAAATTTTACTTTCTCATGATCCATCACATTGGGAGGCACAGGTTCTATCTCATCCTTATAATTTTAATTTAACCCTTAGTGGGCACACTCACGGATTTCAATTTGGAATTGAAATCCCAGGGCTTTTAAAATGGAGTCCTGCAAAATGGAGATACAAACAGTGGGCCGGAATTTATAAAAAACAAGGACAATTTATCAATGTCAACAGAGGGTTAGGGTTTTTAGGATATCCTGGTAGAGTTGGTATTTTTCCGGAAATANCTGTCATCACTCTTAAAAAAGCTTAAAATAAGCTTGAAAAAACCTAAATTAGAGCATATAGAAAATTAAAGATGTCAAAGTTTGGAGAATTAATCGAAGGAGAAAAACCTATCCTTCTAGTATTTTATGAGGATATTGAAAACGAAGATGATAGTATGAATCAAATTTTGCGAGATGTGGCTGAAGCAATTGCAGATAGAGGGAAGGTAATTAAATTAGATATATCTAAAAACCCAAAGTTAGTCGAAGCACTTAGAATTAAGACCGCTCCTACTTTTACAATCTATAAAACATCAGAAATGGTATGGAGAGAGACCGGTGAACAAGATAAAAATTCACTTATTGGATTAATGAGTGNATATTTAGATTAAATTTTTATAAGGTTTTCAAATATTTCCAGGTCTTTAATTGAATTATAAATCCTCTCTTCAAGAATCTCTCCTCTATCTTTATCATCGTATATGTTAGTATAAAACAAAATTCTTCTATATCCATTGACCTCATCCATAATTCTTTCCTCTAATTCTAATTGCCTTGTGGAATCAAAATTTGATATTAGTTTTAGTCTTTCATCATAAACTAATGATATCTCGTCAACTAACTTTCTGGCATTTAATGTGTCTCCTGATAGGTAAAAGCCTTCTATAAATTCTTCTTGTGATGTATAAAAGTCATATTTACCATAGAGAAATGAAAAATCAATACTTGACCTCTGGAATTCTTTAATGTAATCAGACATTTTTTCTTCATCTTTGTTTTTTAAAGAGGTCTCAATTAATGACCTGAACCTTTCTATTTCTGTCAAAATTTCTTCAGCAAGATCAATTTTTAAAAAATCTGAAAGACTATTAAAATAATTCANCCTTGATTTATGTTTGAGCATAACTTTCTCCAAAATCACTCTTGCTTTATCAAACTTTTTTATTTCNTAGTAACCGTCAATTATAGGGTATAATAGACTGTAATAACCGAAGAAATCTATTGGCATTTTTTCCATTGCTAAATCCAAAANTTCTTCAGCTTTTTCGAATTGATTTTTATTTATTANTTCTTCGGCTAGACGAGCCATGTTACTTCTATAGGAAATACTATTTTTTCTGGTTTCGGGGTCATGATAAATGTCTTTTGAATTAGAATTACCCCATTCCCACTGTTTTACAATGTTATACATCAAATCAGAATCTACCCTTCCCATAACATAGGGATTGTTTCTGTTTGGAGGTGTTTTTATGGGAACCAATTTGTAAACTAAACCTTCTAGTTGAAGATAATCTTTCATCCATATGTATTCAGAATCAGAAAAACTCCCTCCTGTAAAATAAATGGGTCTTTTCCAATCATTATTTGCTAAAATATCTAGCATCATCATTTGATTCTTATATATTCCAGAGGTTGGCAGATCTATGTCTATGTAAGGGACGATTAAATCTTCATCTTCTTTCTTAACTATTCCATTTTCAATTACATTTCTAATGTTAACCGGGACTCTGATTTTATTTGTAGGGTAATAAACCATTTCTTGTGTGCCTTTAGGGAATTGATTTGGATCACCGCCCGATTGTTCTATTAGATGGCTATATTTTGTTTCCATTCGGTCACTTGCAACCCATCTAACAAAATCCTTGATGTCCCATCTTATTGAATCTGAAATCACAGGTTCATACTTTATATAATCTCTAACCCCGTATGCNTACAAGTTATGTGTTAACTGAGAGGGGATAGGATTACTTTTATATGTTTTTCTTTTCATCTGATCGATATACCAATCAGTCGCCAATAAACTTGTATTTATTGGCCTAACATCGGTACGATATCCCTCAATATCTTGAGCATACCAAAGNGCAAAAGTGTCATTATCCCCAATTGTGAATATCATTGCATCCGAATCTTTTTGTATAGATGTTAAATAAGACTTTGCAACGGCCTGAGCTGTATATCTGTTTGATCGGTCATGATCATCCCAATTTTGAAATCCCATCAAAAAAGGCACCGATAAAAACAGTAATGAGATTGTAAAAACATCAGCAAACTTAAATTTCCAATATTTTTTAATTTCCAGACACAAGTTATATGTGCCGAGTCCAATCCAAATTGCAAAAACATAAAAAGATCCCACAAGAGCATAATCNCGCTCTCTAGGTTCAAAAGGGCGTTCATTCAAATATACTTTTAAAGCTAAACCTGTAAAAAGGAAAAAAATTAATAAAATCCAGAAAATACTTTTGTCATGTTTATAAGAAAAGAAAAAACCAATTAGACCGAGAATTAAGGGTAGAAAAAAATATGTATTTCTTGCTTTATTGTTTTTAGCATCTTCAGTTATTTTTGTTTGATTTCCTAATCGAATTTCATCAATAAAATTTATTCCACTAAGCCAGTTTCCGTGTAATACGTCAAAGTTTCCTTGTACATCATCTTGCCTTCCAACAAAATTCCACATAAAATATCTTACATACATATAATTTACTTGATAAGTAATAAAAAAATACAAGTTTGATAAGAAAGATGGTTTTTCAATAACTATATACCTTGCCATCCTTTTATAGAANTTATGATAGTCNTCTCCTGTTAACTCNCCATCTAATTGTTGCTGATAAAACTCACTTACAACCGANTTTAATTCACNACTATTTTTGTATTCGGAAGACAATTTAAAATTTAAAGGACCAGTAAAGTTTATGTAGTTTTGTGCGTGTTCAGGGCTCCAAAGCCTAGGAAGAATTCCCCTATGGTTACGGTTTGAATTTACTTTTGCTCTTTCCCAATTGTTAACAATCACATACTTTTTTAAAGCGTAGTCCCTTTCATACTTGGGTTTATCATCTATATAAGGTTCAATATCATCTTGTCCAGCATACATATCTGAGAACATTGGCCCATAAAAAAGTTTTGTTTCTGGGTACTGTTCTAAATTGTAGTAGGCTAAAAGTTGTCTTGCGTCTGTGGGCGAGTTCTCGTTTATTACTGTATTAGCATTAGCTCTTATAGGAAGCATTATCCAAGAGGAAAATCCAAGCAAAACGAAAAATAAGCAGAGAATGCTGGTGTTGATATTGACCCAATTTTTTTTAGATGTAAATTTTAAACCATAATAGAAGAATAATAAAATAATAATTCCAGTAAAAATGGTCCCAGTGTTAAAGGGAAGATTTAGATTATTTACAAAGTAAACCTCGACTTTTCCAAAAATTGCCAGAGTTGAGGGAAGTAAAAGTTTAAATATAAATAGCAGAATAGCAACAGAAATCAAATTTGATAATATAAAATTCTTAAACGTAATTTTTTCTGTGTTTTTGAAAAAGTAAATCATACCAATAGCAGGTATAGTCAAAAGGCCCATAAAATGAACTCCGAAAGAAAGCCCTATCACAAAAGATATAATTAACAACCACCTATCACCATATTCTGTATTCATTTCTTGTTCCCATTTGAGTGCTAACCAAAATAAAACCGATAAAATAAGAGTAGCCATAGCATAAACTTCCGCCTCAACGGCATTAAACCAAAAGCTATCTGAAAAACATAAAGAAAGAGCGCCGATCATCGCTGAACCCAAAATTGAAACCTTTTCATTTTCTGGGTTTAAATCCAATAATTTTGTAAATTTTTTTATTATGATTACTAAAGATAAATACAAGAAAAGTATTGCAAATGAACTAGATAGGACCGACATGAAATTTACCATCAAAGCAATATTTTCATTCCCGTCCGCAAATAACGAAAAAAAAGCTCCCATCATTTGGTAAAATGGTGCTCCAGGGGGGTGCCCAATTTGAAGTTTCGCAGAAGTTGAAATGTATTCTCCTGCATCCCAAAAACTAGCTGTTGGTTCAACTGTTAATGAGAATGTAGAAAGAGCGATTATAAATACTACAAAAGCAATAATTTTATTTAAAAAGGAGAAGCTAAATTTATTCATCATCGAACACGAAAATAAAAAATATTACTTGAACAGGGTTCAGATTATCAGTGAAAGATAAAAATTTTTGCAACTGCTCATTTAATTTAAAAATTGTAATTTAAAGTAAAAAATGAAAAAACTTTTTTTAATTATTTGCTTATTAAATTATTCCAGTTTCTTTTCTCAATACAATTTTAAAAATCTTGCAGAGGGACCCTTTAAAAAGTTGGTTATTCAAGAAGTGATGGTAATCCCTGGGCATGGAGGTCCACCAGTTGGTCCTTACGACATAGTAATTGAAGGGAATTTAATCACTAAGATGATAGCATTGGACCCAATATCTCTTAAATCAAAAGGAAAGATTCAAAGAGAGACAGGAGATAAAATTATTGATGGAAAAGGGAAATATGTAATGCCTGGAATGATTGATTTGCATACTCACCTACGAACAGACCCTATGCCTTTAGAATATATATATTATCTCAAGTTAGCACATGGAGTTACAGCAATGGTACCTGCTGCTGACAGGGGTCTTAAAAGTGGACTGTATGAAGCAGAAAAAAGTAGAAAAAACAAAATTTTAGCCCCTAGATTGTATCCAATTTGGTCTTATGGAGCTATGACTGGATATGATAAAAACTATCTTGACAATTATAAAAATGTAAAAACCGTAATTGATGAAATGTTTCAAAAGGGAGCACATGTTGTTAATGTTGGGAATTTGGGGTGGAATCAAAAACTTCTAGGAGAAGTTTGTAAAGAAGTGAAAAACCATGGAGGAATAACTACTTATCACATTCCACCGAGTACCACTGCAATTACAAAAGCCATAGATGCAGCTAGACTAGGTGTTACTATGATAGAACACCACTATGCTTACGCTGAGTCAGCTCTTGATAGAAATGTTCAAAATTTTAAACCTACTTATAATTACAATGATGAAAATGAAAGATTTAGACAAGCAGGTGTTGTTTGGTCTGAAACAAATAAGCATAAGTTATTAAATGAGGTGGCAGATTCTTTAGTTAAATACGGTGTAACAATGCTACCTACGAGGGTGGTATACGAAGCTAACAGAGATATTCTCCGAGCACAGAGCTTACCGTGGCATAAAAAATATACCCATCAACTTTTAATCGAAAGAAACGGTCCTGATCCAAATTACCATGGTGCTTATCACTACGATTGGACACATGATGACGAATATTATTGGACTTATGCTTTTGATTTATGGGGGGATTTGATTTTTGAGTTTAATAAAAAAGGTGGTAGAGTTTCATATGGATCTGATGATAGTTATATTTTTGCAACCCCTGGATTTTCTAATATTCGTGAATTACAGTTACTAAGAGAAACGGGCATGCATACACTTGAAGTATTGAAATCGGCCACTTACAACAGTGCTTTGACACTCCGTGAACCCAGGTTAGGATTAGTAAGGCAAGGGTATTTAGCCGACCTTATAATAGTAAATGAAAGTCCACTCTATAATTTAAGAAATCTTTATTTCTTTGGGGCTTTAAAAACTAATAAAAATGGTGAAATGGTCAGGCGAGGAGGAATCTCACATACGATTAAAGACGGTATAGTTATAAATAATAAAAAAATTATGAAAGAGGTTGAAAAGATGGTTAAAGCATCTAAAAATGGCACATCACCTTCGGCTATGGATAAGCCATTTATTATTGAAGAATAAGTTTTTGTCAAATTATAATAATATCATAAATTTGAGCTATTCTAAATGGCCCATGGTGTAACTGGCAACACGTCTGATTTTGGTTCAGAAGAGTCTAGGTTCGAGCCCTAGTGGGCCAACATTTTAAAAAAACCCCCAAAGATTTAATTTGGGGGGAATTATCAACAATATTATCGTCAATTACATGAAAAAATATTAATTAAATTTACACTTTGAGTATCATAAATTATGTTAAAATACTTATAATGTTTTCCCAATAAATAGTTAAAATTTACTTAATCAAAACCTGTTACTCCCTGAATGGTAGTATATTTTATCGTTTTCTTTTTATCAGGGTGAATTATCTCATATGCGCCATGAACTGCCAGGGTTGCTTCATGAAATCCACACAGGATTAGCTTTAATTTTCCCACATATGTGTTTATATCACCAATTGCGAAGATACCTTTGATGTTAGTACTGTAATTGTTTGCATTGTCAACCTTAATTGCATTTTTTTCTATATCTAACCCCCAATTCCCTAAAGGTCCTAACTTTGGCACCAATCCAAAAAGTGGGAACCAACAATCTGTCTCAAGATTATATTTTGTTTCATTTCTATCTTTAACAGATAATGAATATAAACAACCATTTTTGCCATCTATTGAAACAACTTCGGAATCGAGATATAAATTAAGCTTACCAGCTTTTTTTAATTCAAAGATCTTGTCGACTGAATCATTATTGGCCCTAAAGCTTTTACTTCTATGTATCAAATTAACTGGGGTTTTACATTTTTCTGAAAAATAAATTGCCCAATCAAGAGCGGAATCTCCTCCTCCGGATATTGATATTTTTTTGTCTAAATAAGTTTTGGGGTCTTTTACATAAAATTCGATCCCCTTCCTTTCGTAATTAGTAATCAAATCAATTTTAGGTTTTCGTGGTTCCATGCTTCCAAGCCCTCCAGCTATAAAAATAACTTTTCCTTGAAGTTTTGTTCCCATATTAGTTGTGATTTCGAAAAATTCACCCTTTTTTTTAAGAGAGTCTACTCTTTCTCCTAATGTAAATCCTGGCTTGAAAGGTTTTGCTTGTTCTAATAAATTGTCTATGAGTTTTCCTGCAAGTATTTTAGGATACCCAGGGATATCATATATTGGTTTTTTTGGGTAAAGCTCAGTCAATTGACCACCTGGACTGGAAATAATGTCAATTATATAACATCTAAGTTTCATAAGCCCAGCCTCGAAAACAGCAAATAAACCTACGGGTCCTGCACCAATGATTATAATGTCGGTCTTATTCATTTTAAATATTTGTACCAAAATTAATCATATTTTTGATCAATGCCCTATCAATTATTTTACTATTGAAATAATATTTGCTATAATAAAAAAATTAGATTAGTTTTGTACTGCTTTTGGTAATTGTGGAAGACGAATGTCTTCTTTTTTTTTATATGGAATTTGAAGAAAAATTTAGAAATATTTTGAGTGAAATTCTTGAAAATTATAAATCACTTTTTCTAATAGAACTAACCTTTAGTGTTAATAATGATGTCAAGGTTTTTCTAGATGGAGATAATGGAGTGTCTCTTAAAGACTGTGCATCAATTAACTCTGATATAAAAAAAAAATTAAACCAAGACGAAATTAATTATTCCGTTGAGATTGGATCTTGTGGGATTGGTTTTCCATTGAAGCAAATGAGACAATTCAAAAAAAATATATCTAGAAAGGTCGAAATAACAGATTTTGACGACAAAAAACATATTGGTTTTCTTGTAAAAGTCTCAAATACTTCTTTTGAAATAAATTGGAAAGAAAGGCAGCCTAAAAAAATTGGAAAGGGAAAAGTGACTGTTGATCTGTCAAAAAACTTTAAATATGGCGAATGTAAAAAAGCCCAGGTAATTTTAAATTGAATAAATTATGGAGAATTTAGGTCTTATAGAATCGTTTTCAGAGTTTAAAGATGAAAAATTCATTGATAGGGTTACCCTTATGGTAATTCTTGAAGAGGTTTTTAGAAATACTTTAAAACGAAAATATGGCTCAGATGAAAACTTTGATATTATTATAAATCCAGACAAAGGGGATTTAGAAATTTGGAGAAATAGAATTGTAGTTGATGATGGTAAAGTAGAAGATCCAAACCAAGAAATCGAGTTATCGAAAGCAAGAAAAATTGAACCAGATTTCGAAGTTGGCGAAGATGTTTCCGAAGAAGTTAAATTAATAGACTTAGGAAGAAGAGTAATCCTTTCGCTAAGACAAAATTTAGTTTCTAAAATTCATGAACATGACTCCACAAATGTATTTAAACAATTTAAGGAACTTGAAGGAGAACTCTACACGGCAGAGGTCCATCACGTCAGAAACAGAGAAGTGATTTTATTAGATGATGATGGTAATGAATTAATACTGCCAAAAGATAGACAAATCGGTTCTGATTTTTACAGAAAGGGTGATAGTGTTAGAGGAATAATTGAAAGTGTAGAACTTAGGGGGAATAAGCCTAGAATAATTTTCTCAAGGACTTCACCTAAATTTTTGGAGAAATTATTCGAACAGGAAATCCCAGAAGTTTTTGATGGTCTAATTAATATCAAAAAGGCTGTAAGAATTCCTGGAGATAAAGCCAAAGTTTCAGTAGACTCATATGATGACCGAATAGACCCAGTTGGCGCATGTGTTGGAATGAAGGGTTCCAGAATACATGGAATAGTCCGAGAGTTGGGAAATGAAAATATTGACGTAATAAATTACACCAATAACTTGCAACTTTATATTACTAGATCTCTTTCACCTGCAAAAATAAATTCTTTGAAGATTGACGAGGAAAATAAAAGAGTCCAAGTTTTTTTAAACCCGGAAGAGGTTTCTAAGGCAATTGGCAGAGGAGGAAATAATATAAGACTTGCAGGGCAATTAACTGGTTATGAGATTGATGTGTATCGAGAAGGCATGGAAGAAGATGTCGAATTAAGTGAATTCTCTGACGAAATTGATGGTTGGGTCATAGAGGAATTTAAAAAAGTAGGACTTGATACAGCAAAAAGTGTATTAGAATTAGATCAGTCCGAACTTATAAAAAGAACTGATCTTGAGGAAGAAACTATTAATGAAGTTTTTAAAATTTTAAAAGAGGAATTTGAAGATTAAGTTATCCAATAAAGTAACAAATCAGATTTAGTTTATGGCAGACAAAGCACTTACACTAAGATTAAACAAAGTTTTAAGGGAGCTTAATATCTCTCTAGACAGAGCTGTCGAGTATTTGTCTGGTGTTGGATGTGATATTGAAGCAAGACCTACTACAAAAATCTCTCAACAAACCTATGAGCTTTTGCTAGAAGGATTTAAAACTGATAAATCGGATAAAGATGAGTCTGCCGAAATAAGCGAAGTTAAAAGAAAAGAAAAGGAAGACTTAAGAATTCAGCAGGAAAAGCTCGAACAAGATAAAGCTAACTCTCTTGAAAAAAAATCTGAAATAATCACTGCTAGTAGTTCAGTAAGAAAATTTAAGCCTTTAGGTAAAATTGATTTGGATTCCAAAAAAAACATTTCTAAAGATTTGAAATTAAAGGATAACAGAGTAAAAGATATAAATAAAAGTGATTCGGAAAATGAAATAACCAACGTTAAAAGAGTTAAAGATGATAGACCTTCTTTAGAAAATGAAAAGTTAGTAACAAATTATAAAAAAATTGTAGCTCCTATTAAGACTGGGAAGACGGTAGACTTAGAGAAGATAAAAGAGCAAGAGAAAAATGTTGAAGCTTCTAGAAAGAAAAAAAGAAAAAGAATAGCACCTAAGGAAAACAATCAGAAAAAACCCTTCAGTTTAAATAATCAATTTAAAAAAAGCTCAACAAAAAAAAGTGAATCTGCAAAAAATCAAAATCTAAAGGTTGAACCGTCAGAAGAAGAGGTCCAAAAACAAATAAGAGAGACTTTGGAAAAGTTACAGAGTAAATCTTCAAAGTCTAAAGGAGCGAAATATAGAAGAGATAAGAGAGTTCAACACAAACAAAAAAGTGAGGAAGAACAAGCTATACAGGAAGCCCAAAGTAAGACGCTAAGAGTGACCGAGTTTATTACTGTTGGCGAAGTTGCAACTATGATGGAGGTTGCAGGAAATGAAATCATATCAGCTTGTATGTCTTTAGGCATAATGGTTACTATGAACCAAAGGCTTGATGCAGAAACCCTTACAATAGTTGCAGAAGAATTTGGATTTAACGTTGAATTTGCAAAGGCCGACGTAGAGGATGATTTTGATACTGAAGCTCAAGAAAAGGAATCAAATCTTTCTCCACGTGCACCAATTGTAACTGTTATGGGGCACGTCGATCATGGTAAAACCTCTCTGTTGGATTTCATTCGAAAGGAAAATGTAATTGCTGGTGAATCGGGAGGGATTACTCAGCACATAGGTGCATATTCAGTTACTATAGAAAATGAACAAAAAATTACTTTTCTTGATACGCCAGGGCACGAAGCGTTTACATCTATGAGAGCAAGAGGGGCTCAATTAACAGATATAGCAGTTATTGTAATTGCAGCAGATGATGACATTATGCCACAGACAAAAGAGGCAATAAGTCATGCTCAAGCTGCAAGTGTTCCAATTATATTTGCAATTAACAAGGTTGACAAAGAATCCGCAAACCCAGACAAAATCAAAGAAGGTTTAGCAAACATGAACTTAATGGTCGAAGATTGGGGGGGTAAAATTCAGTCTCAAGATATTTCAGCATTAGAAGGGAAGGGTGTAAAAGAACTTTTAGAAAAAGTTTTATTAGAAGCTGAATTATTAGAATTAAAAGCAAATTTTGAAAGGGCTGCTAAAGGAGCTGTAGTTGAGGCTTATCTCGATAAAGGAAGAGGTTTTGTATCTACTATTTTGGTGCAAAGTGGGACATTGAAAATAGGGGATTTTGTTCTAGCTGGCAAAAACAGTGGCAAAGTAAAAGCTCTTTTTGATGAAAGGGGTAAAAATTTAAAAATTGCACCCCCATCAACACCGGTGTCAATTCTGGGTTTAGATGGTGCACCTCAGGCTGGAGACAGTTTTCTTGTTTTGAAAGACGAAAAAGAAGCAAAACAAATTGCAGCTAAAAGGACCCAGCTTCAGCGAGAACAAAATGTAAGAACTCAGCGCCATATAACCCTAGATGAAATTGGAAGAAGAATTGCTCTTGGTGAATTTCAAGAATTAAATATTATTTTAAAAGGTGATGTCGATGGTTCTGTTGAGGCACTATCTAATTCATTGGAAAATCTCTCAACCCAAGAAATTGAAGTCAAAATAATTCATAAAGGAGTTGGTGCGATTACTGAATCTGACATTATTCTCGCATCGGCCTCAGACGCTATTGTAATAGGATTTAACGTTAGGCCAATGGGAAATGCTAGATCTCTGTCTGAAAAAGAACAAATTGATATTAGAACTTACTCCATAATTTATGATGCAATAAATGATGTTAAAGATGCAATGGAAGGAATGCTATCGCCTGAACTTAAAGAGGAAATTACAGGTAATGCAGAAATAAGAGAAACCTATAAAATATCAAAAGTCGGTACAATTGCTGGATGTATGGTTACCTCTGGTAAAATATATAAAAACTCTGGAGTTAGATTAATAAGGGAAGGAGTTGTTCTTTTCACTGGAACCTTAGTTTCACTTAAAAGGTTTAAAGATGACGTAAAAGAGGTCGCTAAAGGATACGATTGCGGAATTCAAATTAAAAGTTTCAACGATTTGAAGGTAAATGATTTAATTGAGGCATTTCAAGAGGTAGAGATTAAGAAAAAACTATAAATTATTTGGTTTTAATAAGAATGCGGAGGGGTATAATTCTCGTATATAATCTAATTTTTTACTAGCTTCCAAAAACTCTTTAAAATTCCCTACTCTAACTTTGTAGTTTGGCGTTTCAAAAGATAAGATCGATTCCCATTCGGGAAATTTATTTTTAAACTCCGATAGTGTTTTTTTATCTATCTCATAATTTCCGTTGTAAAGTTGAATTGCGTAGTAATTATTTTGATACTTATTTTTATTAAACAAAATCTTTAACGAAAGAAATTTCTCTATTTCGTCGCTAATTTCAATATCTAAATTTTTAGATTGTCCAAAAACTGTTGAACAATTAAAAATTAGCATCAACAAAAAAAAGTTAGCAAAACCTTTGAAAAAAAACATAATTATCAAATAGAAGCTGTAAAAATAAATATTTTAAAATTAAACAAAGCCACCTATTATTTAGATTCATTATAAATTATATTAAATGGTTTTATTTGCTTTTCACAAATGCCGTTTATGTGTTAATTTTGCAATGGATTTTTATACAAATTAATAATATTTATTTAAATTTGTTATAACTTTTTTATAGTGAAGATTGAGCTTAATTTACAAAGGTTGCTGAGGAATAATTTACTGTTAATTTTATTTATTTTTTGTGGGATTTCTTATGGTCAGGATCCAGATCCCCTGGCTGGGAAAAAACTATTTAACGCTAACTGTGCAGCTTGTCATAAACTCAATAAAAAAGCTGTTGGACCTGCATTAAAAGGCGTTACCTCCAAATACGAAAAAGAGTGGCTATACAGTTGGATAAAGAATAGCTCTGCTATGATCAAATCAGGAGATGTTCAGGCAATTGCGATTTGGGAAGAATACAACAAATCTGTAATGAATAATTTCCCCCAATTGTCTAACCAAGATATCGATAATATTTTGGCTTATACAGATTACGTTCCACCGCCAACAGTTGCTGCGGTTTCAAATGTTCCTGTTCAGCCTCTTCAAGACAATTCTGTCTCAAACCAGCTAATATTGTTTGCTTTAGTTTTAATTTTCTCTATTTTACTTACCATGTTGGTTCTAGTCAATAGGGCTCTAAAAAAAATTGCTCTAGCCAATGGTGTGGTCCTTGTCGAGGAAAAAAAGAAAAAAAATATAACACCTGTATGGGAGGCGTTTGTAAAAAATCAGTTTTTAGTCTTTGTTAGTGTTATTTTTCTTCTTTTATCAAGTGCATATTTTGGATATGGATATTTAATGCAGATTGGGGTTGATCAAGGTTACATGCCGGTTCAGCCAATCCATTATTCTCATAAGATTCATTCTGGTGCAAACCAGATTGATTGTAACTATTGCCATTCTTCTGCTAGAGTATCTAAACACTCAGGTATTCCATCTTTGAACGTCTGCATGAATTGTCATGTCAATATTGCTGAGTATAATGGTGAAGAAGATCTAGAAAATGGATACACTAAAGATTTTTATACAAATGAAATAAAAAAACTATATGCTGCTGTTGGTTGGGATGAAGATAATCAGAGATATACAGGGCAAGTTGAACCAGTAAAGTGGGTTAGAATACATAATCTTCCAGATTTTGCTTATTTTAACCACTCTCAACATGTTACTGTGGGTAAGGTTGATTGTCAAAATTGTCATGGCCCTGTTGAAGAAATGGAAGTTATGTACCAATATTCACCTCTCACAATGGGTTGGTGTATAGATTGTCACAGAAAATCAAATCTGAAGCTAGAGGATAATGAATATTATCAAAAGATACATGAATCGTTATCTAAGAAGTATGGAGTTGAAAAGCTAACTGTTGCTCAAATGGGAGGACTAGAATGTGGAAAATGTCATTACTAATTAATTTATAGTGAAGAAGAAAAAGACATATTGGAAAAATATTGAACAAATTGATAAAAAATCAACTTTAATTAAAGATATTGAAAACAAAGAGTTTGCCAATCAACTCCCAGTAGATAAAATCTTGTTGAATAAAAATGGTCTCGATTCAGAAAACACTAGCAGAAGAGACTTTCTAAAGTATGTTGGATTTAGTACTACTGCTGCAGCATTAGCTGCTTGTGAAGGACCAGTTATAAAATCTGTACCATACGTAGTTCAACCTGAACAAATCAGACCAGGAATTGCCAACTACTATGCGACTGCTATTGCGGACGGATTTGATTTTGCCAGTATTTTGATAAAAACACGAGAAGGAAGACCAATAAAAATTGAAAGTAACAAAGAAGCACCGGATTTCGGCAGCGCAAACGCAAGAGTCCATGCATCGGTTTTGTCTTTGTATGACACGAAAAGAATTCAACTTCCTAAAATTAATGGGGAAGATTCATCATGGGATTCTTTGAGGTCTCAGGTTTTGTCAGATTTAAATTCAGTATCTGAAAAACAAGGAAAGGTTGTCTTACTAACTCAAACATTTGCTAGCCCTACCACAAATAAAATTATTAAAGAACTAGTAACTAAATTTCCCAACATAGAACAAATAATTTTAGACACAGTACCTTCAAATTATGCTGTAGAGTCATTCAAAGATTCATATGGGTTTACAGGACTTGTCGATTACGATTTCAGTAAATCTCATTTTATTGTTTCTGTTGATGCGGACTTCTTAGGAGACTGGCAAGGTGGTGGGTATGATACTAAATATGTCAGTAACAGAGTACCGGACAGTAAAACTGGAGAAGGAAAAATGTCAAAGCATGTTCAGTTTGAAGCAAACATGACTCTTACTGGAGCCAATGCAGATGTAAGAGTACCGGCAACGCCATCCGAGCAAAAAAGGATTTTATCTTATATATATTCTGAGATAAAAGGATTAAAAAGCAAGGTTAAATTATCTTCAGAGCATAAAAAAAATGCAAAACTTGCTGCAGATGGAATTAAAAAATTCGGTTCCAAAGCTGTCCTCGTTTCGGGTTTAGACGATAAGAACGTTCAAGATCTGATATTAGATTTAAATAATCATATTAAAAGTTTAGCTATTGACAATTCTGCAAGATTAACAAGGACTCAAAGTGGTGATGAGGTAGATGCTTTTATGGAAGATCTGTTTGCTGGTAAAATTAGTGGATTAATCGCTGTTGGCGTCAATCCGGTTTATAGTTTATCAAAAGGAGAAAAGATAAAAGAAGCTATTAAAAATTTAGACTTTTCTCTATCTTTCTCAATGAAAGAAGATGAAACTTCGTCAGTTTGTAAATATATTGCAGCCGCACCACATTATTTAGAATCCTGGGGAGACTACGAGTTTAAAGAGGGACATTATTTTTTAGCTCAACCAGCAATCAGACCTCTTTTTAACACAATGCAATTTCAGGATTTTGTTTTATCAATTTTAGATTCAAGCAAAGACTATTATGCAAGCATTAAAGAGTTTTGGACGCAAAACATTTTAAATGGAAAATCTTGGAACAAAGTATTACATGATGGGTTTTATCAAAAAAGCCAAAAAGAAAAACTTAAGTTCAATCCAAAAAATAATATTGTTTACGATTTAGACTCTAGTATCAATGGTGAATCTGAAATGGAACTTGTACTGTATACCAAAACAGGTATGGGTGACGGCCAGCAGGCTAATAACCCTTGGCTTCAAGAATTTCCAGATCCAATAACCAGAGTCACATGGGATAATTATATGACCATTTCCTCTTTTGATGCCAGAAGAATTGGTTTGAAAAACTTAAATGTCGCCAACGGAGCATTAAACGGAAGTTATGCAAAAATAAGCAATGGTGATAGTACTATGAAAATACCCGTTGTAATCCAACCTGGCCAGGCGAAAGGTTCCGTTGGATTGGCACTAGGATATGGCAGAAAAATGGGAATTCAAGAGGAGATGCAAACAGGGGAAAACGCATTTGTTTTTTTCAAGTCTTCTAGGAAAAATCAAAATGTAAAAGTTGAATTGACTGACGGCTTTCACGAGTTTGCATGTACTCAACTTCAAAACACTCTTATGGGTCGAGGGGATATTATTAAAGAAACCACTTTGGAAATTTTTAATTCAAAAGATAAAGAGTACTGGAATCCAATTCCAAAAGTTTCTAAAAACCATATTGAAACCGCTGTTACATCCAAAGAGGTAGATATTTGGGAGAGTTTTGATAGATCAATAGGACACCATTTTAATTTGTCGATTGATTTAAATGCTTGTACTGGTTGTGGAGCTTGTGTCATAGCTTGTCATGCTGAAAATAATGTACCTGTTGTTGGCAAAAGAGAAATCCGAAAGTCCAGAGATATGCACTGGCTGAGAATAGACAGATATTATTCTTCTGAAGATTCTTTTAAAGACGATGTTGACACAAAAGATGCAATTTCTGGAATAGGTGACTCTTTAACAACTTTTGGAAAAATGGAGAAGGCTTCTGAAAATCCTCAGGTAGCTTTTCAGCCTGTTATGTGTCAGCACTGTAATCATGCTCCTTGTGAAACCGTATGTCCAGTTGCGGCGTCGTCCCACGGACGTCAAGGGCAAAATCACATGGCCTACAATAGATGTGTTGGAACAAGGTACTGTGCGAATAATTGTCCTTACAAGGTTAGAAGATTTAATTGGTTTCTTTACAACAAAAACGACGAGTTTGATTATCACATGAACAACGATTTAGGAAGAATGGTTTTAAATCCTGATGTTGTTGTGAGGTCTCGAGGTGTAATGGAGAAGTGTTCAATGTGTATACAAATGACCCAGAAAACCATCCTTGATGCTAAATTAGAGGGAAGACAAATAAACGATGGTGAATTCAAAGTAGCATGTTCTTCTGCTTGTACAACTGGAGCAATGGTATTTGGAGATGTAAATGATAAAGAAAGTAAAGTTTCCAAGCTCAAAGCTGATGAAAGAATGTATCACCTCTTAGAAAGCGTAGGAACAAAACCTAATGTTATGTACCAAACTAAAATTAGAAATACTTAATAAATAACTATGGCATCACACTACGAAGCAGCAATTAGAAAACCATTAGTAACGGGTGAAAAATCATACCACGATGTCACTGAAGATATTGCTGCACCAGTTGAGGGAAAAGCTAATATGCAATGGTGGATCGTATTTTCAATCGCCCTAGTTGGATTTCTATGGGGAGTTGGATGTATTATATATACTATCTCCACGGGAATAGGAGTTTGGGGCTTAAATAAAACTGTAGGATGGGCGTGGGATATCACTAATTTTGTTTGGTGGGTAGGTATTGGCCACGCAGGCACGCTAATTTCAGCAGTGCTTTTACTTTTTCGTCAAAAATGGAGAATGGCCATTAACAGATCTGCGGAGGCAATGACCATTTTTTCTGTTATTCAGGCTGGACTTTTTCCAATCATACACATGGGACGCCCTTGGCTGGGATATTGGGTGCTACCTATCCCGAATACATATGGTTCCTTATGGGTAAATTTCAATTCCCCTCTTCTTTGGGATGTGTTTGCAATATCAACTTATTTGTCAGTTTCTTTGGTCTTTTGGTGGACTGGATTACTTCCGGATTTTGCAATGATAAGGGATAGAGCTATTAAACCATTTCAGAAGAAAATATATTCAATTCTCAGTTTTGGTTGGTCTGGAAGAGCAAAAGACTGGCAAAGATTTGAAGAAGTCTCTCTTGTATTAGCTGGTTTAGCTACACCGTTAGTTTTGTCAGTGCATACCATCGTGTCTTTTGACTTTGCAACTTCTGTGATACCTGGATGGCATACAACAATATTTCCTCCTTATTTTGTAGCTGGAGCAATTTTTTCTGGTTTTGCAATGGTTCAAACATTATTAATTATAACGCGAAAGGTTTGTAATCTGGAAAACTATATTACTGTACAACATATAGAACTTATGAATATAGTTATTATGATTACTGGATCAATAGTTGGTGTCGCATACATAACTGAATTATTTATAGCTTGGTATTCGGGTGTTGAATATGAACAATATGCATTTTTAAACAGAGCAACTGGACCCTATTGGTGGGCCTATTGGTCAATGATGTCTTGTAATGTTTTTTCACCCCAATTTATGTGGTTTAAGAAATTAAGGACAAGTATTATATTTTCATTTCTAATCTCAATAGTTGTGAACATAGGAATGTGGTTTGAACGTTTTGTTATCATTGTCACTTCACTTCATAGGGATTATTTGCCATCCTCATGGACAATGTTTTCTCCAACTTTTGTTGACATAGGTATATTTATTGGGACTATAGGTTTTTTCTTTGTTTTATTTTTACTTTATGCAAGGACTTTCCCAGTGATAGCTCAAGCTGAGGTGAAAACTATTTTAAAGACTTCGGGGGATAATTATAAAAAATTAAGAGATGGTGGAAAGTAATAAATATATTCATGCTGTTTATGACGATGACGATACTCTTTTGAATGCAGTTAAGGTTCTTAAAGAAAATAAATGTGGTATAGATGAAGTATATACCCCATTTCCTGTGCATGGACTTGATAAAGTAATGGGGATTGATGAAACAAGAATAGCAATAATGTCGTTTATATACGGGTGTATTGGACTTTCAATAGCAGTATTAATGATCAATTTTATTATGATTGAGGATTGGCCCCAAAACATAGGTGGAAAACCAAGTTTTACTTTTTTTGAAAACATGCCATCTTTTGTTCCAGTATTGTTTGAAATGACAGTTTATTTTGCTGCACACCTAATGGTTATTACTTTTTATCTAAGAAGTAAATTATGGCCATTTAAAAAGTCAGAGAATCCAATCCCGTCAACTACTGATGATAAATTTTTAATTGAGATACAATCCAATGGGGAGGATAAAAAAATAAAAGCCCTTTTAAAAAAAACTGGAGCTATGGAAATTAATATGTATGAAAAAGAATAATAAATGAGAATAATAAAAAAATTATTTACTGGTTTGTTCTCATGTATATCACTTGTAGGTTGCTATGATTCATCTCAACCTAATTACCAATATTTTCCAAATATGTATGAACCAGTTGGGTATGAAGCTTACGCTGAATCTAAGGCTTTTCGTAATGGAATAGAAGCTCAAATCCCAGTTGATGGAACAATATCAAGAGGGTGGACCCCTTACGATTATTCGAATTCAAATGAAGGATACGATGATGCGAAATCCAATCTTAAATCACCTATTGAATTTAATGAAGAAAATCTTAAGAAAGGTAAAGATTTGTACGGAGTTTATTGTGCTGTTTGTCATGGAAATAAAGGAAACGGTCAAGGTATTTTAATGACTAGAGAAAAATATTTGGGTGTTCCAAGTTATGCTGATAGAGAAATAACAGAGGGAAGCATTTATCATGTAATTTTTTTCGGGAAAAACGCAATGGGATCTCATGCAAGTCAAATTAATGAAATTGAAAGATGGCAAATAACTCAATATGTAATGGAACTTAGAAGTAAATTAAAGTGATGGCTGAGGAAAGATATTCATTTAACCGTAGATTAAAACTAGTATCATTTTCATTAATGATATTGGGCCTAATAGGTTTATCTTTTGGATTTATCACAGCTCCAAAAAACATTCAAGAGGTTAGAGAAATAATTTCTCATCATGATAATGGTGAAGATCACTCTGATAATTCTCTAAAAATTCAAGATAAAATTAACATCAATTCTTTAAGTATTAAATACGACTCCAATAAAGAAGAAGATGAGCATACTATTTCTCATGATGAGCACGTTTTTCATCAATTAAGTAATAAACCATGGGCTGCCCTATACATAGCTGCTTTTTTCTTTTTTATGATCTCACTTGGAACGTTGGCTTTTTATGCGATTAATCGAGCAGCTCAAGTGGGATGGTCTCCTATTCTCTTTAGAGTTATGGAAGGCATAACTGCTTACATGTTACCTGGAGGATTAATTGTAATTTTCATTTTATTTTTATCAGGACTTCATCTAAATCATCTTTTTATCTGGATGGACCCCGACGTAGTAGCACATGATAAAATAATTGCTGCTAAAAAAGGGTATTTAAATGCACCTTTTGTTATAGCAAGAGGATTGTTTTTCCTTGCTGGTTGGAGTTTATATAGATATTTTTCTAGAAAACTTTCACTGGCTCAAGACATAGCAAAAGACAACAGAAATCACAAAAAAAACTTTAGGATTTCTGCTGGGTTTTTAGTTTTTTATATAATCACAGAATCCATTATGTCATGGGATTGGATAATGTCAATTGACCCACACTGGTTTAGTACTTTATTTGGTTGGTATGTCTTTGCTAGCATGTTTGTAAGCGGTATTTCAACGATAGCATTGGTAACAATTTATTTAAAATCAAAGGGATATTTAAAAGAGGTTAATGACAGTCATATTCATGATTTAGGAAAATTTATGTTTGGAGCTAGTGTCTTTTGGACCTACCTGTGGTTTTCTCAATTTATGCTCATATGGTATTCTAATATACCAGAAGAAGTTACTTATTTTATAACACGAATGGAAGATTATAAATTACCATTTTTTGGAATGGTAGTTATGAATTTCGTATTTCCGTTTCTTATGCTAATGAATAGTGACTATAAGAGGATGAATGCATTTATCGTTACAACTGGTATTGTTATTATTATAGGTCATTATATTGATGTTTTTAATATGATTATGCCTTCTGCAGTTGGAGATCAATGGTTTATTGGGATAACTGAAATAGGCGGTTTTTTATTTTTTATGGGACTATTTATATATGTAGTTTTCAATGAATTAACTAAGGCTCCACTAATAGCAAAAGGAGATCCGTTTTATGGGGAAAGTGAACGTTTTCATTATTAAATAATTTAGAAAGCAAATGACAATATTATTAATATTTACGATTTTAATTTTGATTTCCATATCGATGTGGCAGATATCTAAGATGTTTGAATTATCACACACTAATGTGAATACCACACAGATAGCAGATGATAAAGACAACGATTACCAAGGAAAACTAATGTTTGCTTTCTTAGTATTTATATACTTACTGACACTTTTTTCGTTTTATCAATGGGGTGATGTTTTACTACCCAAAGCGGCTTCTGATCACGGAGATTTGTACGACTCACTCATGTGGTCAACATTTGCTGTAATTTTCTTCGTTCAAACTGTAACCCAAGCGTTATTACACTATTTTGCCTATAAATACAGAGGTGAAAAAAATAAAAAAGCTTTTTTTCTAGCCGATAATGACCGATTGGAAGCAATTTGGACAATCATTCCTATGATTGTTTTAGCAGGATTAATTTTGTTTGGATTGTATACTTGGACCGATATTATGACCGTTGAAGAAAACGAGGATGCTATGATTGTAGAGCTTTATGCTCAGCAATACAATTGGAAGGCGAGATATGCTGGTAAAGACGGAGTTTTAGGTGATGCTAACGTAAGGTTCCTTAACGACTTTGACGGTAAAAATCTTGTTGGCATTGATGCAACAGATCCAAATGGATTTGATGATGTAGTTGTACAAGAATTACATCTTCCAGTTGGACGAGAAATTATATTTAAAATGAGATCCCAAGATGTCCTACATTCAGCCTATATGCCGCATTTTAGAGCACAGATGAATTGTGTCCCAGGGATGATAACAGAGTTTGCATTTACACCAGTAATGACTACAGAACAAATGAGACAAACTCCCGAGATGATAGCCAAGGTTAAAAAAATAAATAAAATTCGGACAAAAAATAGCGAAGAATTGGTTTTAAAGGGAGAAGAACCTTTAGAACCTTATATATTTGACTATATTCTCCTATGCAATAAAATTTGTGGGGCATCTCACTACAACATGCAGATGAAGATTATAGTTGAAACAGAAGATAAATTTAAAAAATGGATGAGCAATCAACAGACGTTTGCTCAATTTATACAATAACTAATAGTATTAAAAAATGTCAACAGCAGTTACTACAGATGAAGAAGTTCACGAACATCATCACAAAGAAACATTTATAGCCAAATATATTTTCAGTCAAGATCATAAAATGATTGCAAAACAATATCTCATAACAGGTCTTTTTATGGGAATT
>NHEX02000059.1 GCA_002171475.2 Flavobacteriales bacterium TMED96 | reverse complement strand
GATGAAAGAGATAATGAGTTTGCAAAAAAATTTAATCTTAAAATAATTAAAGTAATTGATGGTGGCAACAAAGATGAGTGTTACACTGGAAATGGGTCTACAATTAATTGTGGAGAATATGACGGAATTGATAATATAAAATTCAAAACCATCGTAGTTAAAAAGTTAGAAAGTAAAAATAAAGGAACTAAAACGACCAATTATAAATTAAGAGATTGGATTTTTACACGTCAAAGATATTGGGGTGAGCCAATTCCAATAATTTATGATGGAAATAAAAAAAGAGCCCTTGAATTTGACGATTTACCTCTTGAATTACCTGAAGTTGAAAGTTATTTACCAACAAATGATGGTTTGTCGCCATTGGCAAGGAATAATGATTGGGTTAATATTTTAATTAATGGTAAGAATTATTTAAGGGAGACTAATACGATGCCACAATGGGCTGGATCATGTTGGTATTTTTTAAGATTTATTGACCCGGATAATAATAATGAGTTTGCAAATAAAGATCTAATTAAATATTGGATGCCAGTCGATCTGTACATTGGGGGTGCAGAACATGCCGTTCTTCATTTGTTATATGCAAGGTTTTGGCATAAAGTTCTATTTGACTTAGGTTATGTCAGTACTAGTGAACCATTTAAAAAGCTTGTTAATCAAGGAATGATTTTAGGGAATAGTGCTTTTGCCCATAGAATCAAAAACACTAATGATTTCATTTCATATGAAATGATAAAAGATGAAAAAATACAAAAAATTCATGTAGATATATCCTTGGTTGATGAAAAAAATAGATTAAATATTGAGAGATTAAAACAAAATAATCCTGAATTTAATGACGTAAATTTTATAAAAGACGAATCATTTTATGTTTCAAGAGATATTGAAAAAATGTCAAAATCTAGATACAATGTAATCAGTCCAGATGATATTTGTAAAAGTTATGGAGCTGATACTTTAAGAATTTATGAGATGTTTCTCGGGCCCATAGACCAGCCTAAGCCATGGAATACAGCTGGAATTTCAGGGGTCTTTTCTTTTTTGAATAAGTTTTGGAATTTATTTCATAGAAACGAAAAATTTTATGTTAGTGATGATCAACCCAGCGATGAAGTTTTAAAAATATATCACAAAACCGTAAAAAAGGTTGTCAATGATATTGATAAATTTTCCTTCAACACTTGTGTTAGTTCATTAATGATATGTGTTAATGAACTAAAATCGCAAAATTGTAATTCAAAAATAATACTTAAGCCTTTATTAATTTTGCTTTCTCCCTTTGCTCCCCACTTATCAGAGGAGCTTTGGGAATTAATGGGAAACAAAAGAACAATATCTGATGAGCCCTTCCCTGAATATGATGAAAAATATTTAGAAGAAAGATATTTTTATTATCCTATTGCATTTAATGGTAAAAGGAGATTCAACAAAAAGTTTAGTTTGGATTCAAAAGAAAAGCAAATCGAACAGCAAATTTTATCAGAGCAGCAAACACAAAAATATTTAAACAATAAATCAGTAAAAAAGGTTATTATAATAAAAAATAAAATTATAAATATTGTATTCTAAATCCTTATTTGTCTTGAAATTTGCTGATTTAACGAAATAAACGTTTCAGTTCTTGAAACCCCTTTAATTGCTTGAATTTTTCCATTTAAAAGTTTCATCAAATGTTGATTATCTTTACAGTAAATTTTGATTAGTATACTCCAATCACCGGTTGTATAGTGGCACTCTGTTATTTCCTCAATTACGTTTAGTTTTTTTATAGCGAAGTCTACGTCTACTGCTTTTTCTAAATAAATTCCTACAAATGCAAGAGTTGTGTAGCCAACTTTCATCGGGTCGATTTTGAATTGGGAACCTGTAAAAATTTTTTTGCTTTCAAGTTTTTTTATTCTCTTGTGAATTGCAGCCCCTGAAATTCCAATTTTTTCTGATAATTCTGAAATTGGAATTTTAGCATTTTTTGTCAAAAGATTAATAATCCTACAATCTATTGAATCCATTTTTAACTATAGTTAATTTAAATTAAATGCAAAGTAGCAATTTAACTTTTAAAATAAATTAGGTTGATTAGAATATTAAATAAAAAACTAGTTGAATTTTTGAATATATTTTTCGATGGCCATAGTCATTGAAGGAGACTCTTTAGTTGGAGCTTTTATATCAATTCTTAAGTTTGCGTTGTCTGCAGCTTCTACGGTGGTGTTTCCAAAAACAGCGATTTTGGTATTGTTCTGCTTGAAATCAGGGAAATTTTTAAATAATGATTCTATGCCTGATGGACTAAAAAAAACTAGAATATCATAGTATACATCTCTAAGATCAGATAAATCGCTGGTTACTGTTTTGAATAGTTGGGCACGTTTCCAATTAATTTTAATATCATTCAAAAAATCTATTATATCTGGATTTAATATATCTGACGAGGGTAACATAAATTTGTCAGTGTTAAATTTATTAAACATTGCTTCAAGGTCCATAAGATTTTTCTCACCAACGTAGATTTTCCTTTTTCTATAAACAACATATTTCTGAAGGTAATATGCCACTGCTTCTGATTGGCAAAAATATTTTGTAGAGTCTGGTACTTTGAAGCGCATTTCCTTAGATAATCTAAAGAAATGATCCACAGAATTTCTGCTAGTAAATATTATTGAGTTAAAAACACTAAAATCAATTTTTTGTTTTCTTACATCTCTACTTTTTAATCCCTCAACATGAATAAAAGGGCGGAAATGAATTTTTAAGTTATGTCTTTCTCTCAATCTAGTATATGGAGATTTTTCACTGTTTGGTTTGGGTTGAGAAACTAAAATGGTTTTGATTTTGTTCATCTAAATGTTGTTTATAAACCAATACATAAAAACCCAAGGGGTAATTTTAAGAGTGCAAAGATACAAAATAAAATACAACTTTTCTTTATCTAAGTTTACTAAAAATTTGTAAATAATTACAATACTGTATAAAAAATAATACATAAATACACAAATTGAGGTTGTACTAATAAAAATGAAAGTGTCAAAAAAATAATAATAATGAATAACTATAATTATAAAAATAAAAATTGATAATCTGAACAGAAACCTAAAATTATTGAACATGTATGCTAAGGTTTCTCTTTTAATTGCTAATATTTGTCCTAAAATCGAATTCATTAAATAACTTAAAAATCCAATAAATAGTAAAAAAGAAAAAAAAATTAAAAATGACATGAAATTTAGTTCTATTAAATCAAGAGAGTTTAAAATAAAAATTAAGCAAAGAGAAATATTGACAATAGAAAAAACAAGAATACTAGCTCCGAAAAATCTATTGAAAAAAAAATTGTTTCCGTAATTATTAAAATAAACGGATGGATCTATTGATTTAAAAAATGATGTGAATTTCCTATCATTCCTCCACTTTATAAAGCTTAGAAGCATCAAATTAGAAAACATTAAAATTGAAATCCAGTCTTGATGGACTTTATTTAGAAGTATCCAATCCATATTCTAAATTAAAATAATTAAATTAATTTCAGATTTAAACAATTTGTCTAAACTATTATATTTATGAAATTTTATAATAAATGAGTGGCAACTTAATTTTAATACCCACTTTTAACGAAAGGGAAAATATAAACCCCTTATTGAAAAGTATTTTTTCTCAAAAAATAGCTGTAGATGTTTTAATTTTAGATGATAACTCTCCGGATGGTACTAAAAAAGTTGTTCTTGAAAATAAAAAAAAATATAAAGATCGGTTGCATCTCATTAATAGGGAGAAAAAACAAGGATTAGGTAAAGCTTACATTGAAGGTTTTAAGTGGGCGCTTAAAAAAAAATATAAAAAAATAATTCAAATGGATGCCGACCTATCTCACCCACCTGAAAAGTTAATAGATATATTTAATGAGCTTGAATTATATGACTATGTAATTGGTTCAAGATATATAAATGGAATTAGAGTATTAAATTGGCCACTGAACAGAATTATACTTTCGATAGGTGCATCTTGGTATGTAAATTTAATTACAAGATTACCCGTAAAGGATCCAACTGCTGGATTTGTTGGTTATAATCGAACTTCATTATTATCACTAAATTTAGATAAAATCATGTTTGTTGGGTATGCTTTTCAAATAGAGATGAAATTCAAACTTTGGAAATTGGGATATAACTTTAAGGAAATTCCAATAACATTTAAAAATCGAACACAGGGTGAATCAAAAATGAATAGTTCTATAATTTCAGAGGCGATATTTGGAGTTATTATTATCAAATTTAAAAGTTTATTTAAAAAATGGTAAAATCTACTCTAATTAAAAATGTTAATATTGTAAATGAAGGAAAAATATTAAAGGGGGATATAAGGATAAAACAAGAAAAAATATTATTAATTTCTCCTTCAATACCGTCGTTACAAAACGAAAATGTAGTTGAAGGGAATAATAATTACCTAATTCCGGGTCTTATTGATGATCAAGTTCATTTTAGGGAACCAGGGTTAACATATAAGGGTGACATATATTCAGAATCAAGAGCTGCAGTAGCTGGAGGAATTACCTCATTTATCGAAATGCCGAATACAAATCCTCAAACTACAACAATGAAAAAAATAGAGGAAAAAATTGAAATCGCAAGTAGAAATTCTGTTGCTAATTACGGATTTATGTTTGGTGGAACAAATACAAATTTAGAAGAAATAAAAAAAATAGATGAAAAAAAAGTAGCTGGTTTAAAATTGTTTCTTGGTTCTTCGACAGGCAATATGCTAGTAAATAATAAAGAAGTTATTAAAGAAATATTTAAAAGTACGAAGTTGGTGATATCTGTTCATTGTGAGGACGAATCAATTATAAGAAAAAATTTAAATCATTATTTAGGGATTTATGGCCAAAATATTCCTTATAAGTTTCATCCTCAAATAAGAAGCTCCGATGCATGTTTTAAATCATCTTCAGAAGCAGTAAATCTTGCTATTGAAACTGGAGCAAGACTTTATGTTTTTCATGTATCTACTGGAGATGAAATAAGACTATTTTCAGAAAAACCCCTTGAAGAAAAGCAAATAACCTCTGAGGTCTGTACTCACCATCTTTGGTTTTCAGATAAAGATTACAAAAGCAAGGGAAGCAGAATAAAATGGACCCCTGCCATAAAAACTGAGGCAGACAGGAGTGCACTGTGGAAAGCTCTTAATGCAGATAAAATTGACGTATACGCAACTGATCACGCACCCCATACTTTAAATGAAAAAAAACTCCCATATACACTATCACCTTCTGGTGGCCCCTTAGTTCAGCACGGGTTACTTGCGATGTTAGATTCTATCAAAAATAATAAGATTACTCTGGAAAAATTTGTTGAGAAAGCTTCTCATAATCCAGCAAAAATTTTTAAAATTAAAAAAAGAGGTTTTCTGAAAGAAAATTTTTACGCTGATATGGTTTTGGTGGACTTAGAAAGTGAAACTGAAGTAACAAAAAAAAATATAATGTATAAATGCGGTTGGTCTCCTTTCGAAGGCCATACCTTTGAATCTTCAGTAATAAAAACTTGGGTTAACGGTAAGTTAATATATAATAAAGGTAAAATTGTTGATAACGGGCCTGGCAAAAGTCTCGAATACATAAGATGAATAAGTTCTATTTTTTACTTGGTTTAATTTTTTTTATTTCCTGCAAAACCAAAAACGATATCGATTTAATAAACCAAGATAAGATGGTAAATATGTTAATAGATTTATCTATAATTAAATCTATTAATAATTTAAATTATGAGAAAAATCAGTTAATTATTTCTCCAGAAGATTTTTATATATTACAGAAATATAATATCGACAGTTTAAAATGGGAATACAACAAAAGCTATTATTCTGAAAGGCCAAAAATCTTGACGTTAATTTACGCAAGAGTTCAAGACTCAATAGAAAAAAAGATTGATAGTTTGAAGGATTTAAAAAACAGATAAAATTTTAACTTTCAGCATTTATCCAAATAAGAGTATATGTCAGAATATTCGAAGTTTTTTAAATATTTATTAATTTTCTTTCCATTATAATAACTTTTGCCATACAGACTTTTTATTAATGCTCTATTTAAAAACTTATTCTTTAATTTCAAATGACTGAAAAAACTTTCAACAAACCAAATTAAATACAAAATTGATTTAGGCATATTGATTGAGTAGTTTTTATTTTTCTTCGAAATATGGCTAACAAAATCTTTGAAAGATATATTTTCAGAGACTAGAATAAATCTTTCGTTTTTAATATTTGCTTCCATTAGCCCAATAGATGCTTTTACCACATCCTCTACTGTAACAAAACCACTTACACCTGATGTGTAAAAATTCAATTTATTTTTATTTATTTTTTGAATCTGAGAATTATTTAAATTATTTCCAATTATTATTCCTGGATTTATAATTACGACTGGAACACCTTCTTGTGATGCCCTCCAAACCTCCATTTCTGAACCGTGTTTAGAATAAGAATACGGTGTTTTCTCAATTTCTGGATTCCATTCAGTGTTTTCTGTGATATCCTCATTAGCCCTTTCACCAATAGCAGCTGTTGAACTCAGAAAACAAAGTTTTTTAATCTTTTTATTTATGCAATTATCAACTATATATGTAGTTCCCGTAATGTTAACTAAATTTAAGTAATTGGTTTTATATGATGCCATTGAAACGTAAGCTGCACAATGGTAAACTTCATCAACTTTATCAAATAGACTTTGTACTTCAGAAAAATTAGTAATATCAGCTTTTTTCCAAATAATTTTATTGAAAATTTCTTCTTTATTATTTGTAATTAAAAAATTTCTTGTTTCGTCAAGTTTTTTTTCTCTCCTAAATTGGCCAATTATATTATCCTTTTTTTCAGATAATGATAGAATTAAATTCCTCCCTACGAAACCTGTTGCACCAGTAACTAAAATCATAATTAAAATTACTCTTTTTTGATAATGTCTTTTACAGTTCACCATAGAAAATTATATTTGTGAATAACTTATACTTAATGAGGAAAAGTTTTTTGGACGAATTGAAATGGAGGGGCATGTTACATCAATTTACACCAGACGTTGATGAACATCTAAGTCAATCACCACGAACTGGATATATTGGATTTGACCCTACTTCTGACTCAATGCACATAGGTAATTTAGTTCAAATTATGATTTTAATTCATTTTCAACGTTATGGTCATAAACCAATTGCACTAATTGGAGGAGCTACAGGAATGATTGGAGATCCATCAGGTAAGTCTAGTGAAAGAAAATTATTAGATCAAAAAAAACTAAAAAAAAATTCTTTGGCACTGAAAAAACAATTTTTGAAATTCCTTAATTTTTCAGAGAAACATTTAAACTCTGCGGAGATGATTAACAATTTTGACTGGATAAAAGAGTTTAGTTTAATCGATTTCTCAAGAGAAGTTGGTAAGCATATAACAGTCAATTATATGATGTCTAAAGAATCAGTAAAAAAAAGAATTAGTGATGAATCTTCGGAAGGTATGTCTTTTACAGAGTTCACCTATCAGTTAATTCAAGGGTATGATTTTTTAGAGCTTTTCAGAAATAAAAAATGTACTATTCAAATTGGAGGTAGTGACCAATGGGGTAATATCACTACTGGGATGGAACTAATTAGAAAAAAATTATATAAAAAAGTGTATTCAATAACTTGTCCATTAATGACAAAATCAGATGGTAGTAAATTTGGAAAAACAGAACAAGGTAATATATGGTTAGATAAATCAAAAACCTCCCCATATAAGTTTTACCAATATTGGTTAAACTTGTCAGACAAGGATGCAGAAAAATACATTAAAATTTTTACTCTTCTAAACAAAAATCAAATTCTAGAATTAATAGAAAAACACAAAAAGAATCCTCATGAAAGAATACTTCAGAATAAAATTGCTGAGGAAGTTACTTTTATGGTTCATTCACAAAAAGATTTAGAAAACGCAAAAATAGCCTCTAAAATTTTATTTGGGAAATCTACAAAAAAAGATTTGTCATCGTTAGACAAAGGTACTTTTTACGAGGTTTTTGATGGAGTTCCAAAAGTTAAAATTAAAAAGTCTTTTTTAAAGAAAGGGTTAAGCATAGTTGAAGCACTTTCAATGAAAGGTTCTATTTTAAATTCTTTGAGCGAAGCTAGGAGAGCATTGAATGAAAACTCAGTGTATATTAACAAGTCCCGAGTGGATGAAAATAAAATTCTTGATGTCAATGATTTAATAATTGAAGGTGTAATTTTGATCCAAAGAGGTAAGAAAAAATATATAATTTTAGATTTTACTGATTAAATAGAAGATTACAACCTCTCATATCTGCATTGTCTAGTCTTCCTAGAACCTCATACGAACAATCATTAAAGCTTCTTCCAATATCATCCGTTGATATAAATGAGCATGAATCTTGGTTTGCTAAATCAATAATATTTAATCTCCCGACTTTACCTATTGCCGTTCTTTTAAAGGGGTTATTTAATTCATAAGTGAAAACTTTCATCCAGGGAGGATTTTTAAAAACTCCATTTTTGACAGAATACCCCTGAGAAAGTAACTCCGTCATTCCATATTCACTGTGAATGGAATTTACTCCAAAAAAACCTTTAAGTTTTTGATGTATTTCTTTACGTGTTAGTTCAACTGGAATATTCTTCATGCCTCCTGTTTCCATGATGATAGTATGATTTAATTTTTTTGGAAATAATTTTCCAAAGCTAAATAAAGACGGAACTATACCTATCAATACACTTTTTCTTTTATTTTTTTCTAAAAAATCAATTGTCTTAGACAACCTTTCATAATCATACAAATAAAAACCGCTCTCTTTTTTTTTTGTTTCATTTATCAGTTCACTTATCATGAAAATCAGTGATGAATTTTTTTGTTTTAAATAAGATGGAAGTAGAGCGAGTATAGTTAAATCATCTAATGGGCCATAAAAAATTTTGAAACATCTGTTAAAACTTTCTTTATAATTTTCGATTCTATTTAAATGGTGGGTTGATAGTTTTTTAGAAGTTGTTCCACTAGAACTAAAAAATAGTTTTGATTTACCCTTAAAAGATTTTATTTTATTTTTTTTAAAAAAAACTACTGGTAAATAAGGAATATCTTTAACGCTATTAACGCTATCCAAATTATAACCAATTAAATCGCAATATTTTTTGTATACCAAATTATTTCTGTATTGGAAAATAAAAGTCCTAATTGCAAAATCATTGAAATCTTCTTTATTTCTAATTTTAAAAAATTTTATTTTTTTTTTTCATAGCAGAATTTAATTTAAAGTTATTATTTTATTAAAAATTAATAAGCATAATAGAAGAATTGTACTTTATTTTAACTTTGAGTATATGAAAAAAAATAAAATCAAAATATTAATCGTTGATGATGAACCAGATATAATTGAAATTCTCCAATTTAATTTGGAAAACGAAGGGTATAAAGTTTTCTCTGCTGTAAATGGTAAAGAAGCCTTAAGCTTGGCTGACCAGCATATACCTCATTTAATCATTTTAGACTTAATGATGCCAGTAATGGATGGTATTGAGGCATGTGAACGTCTACGAATGGACAAAAAATTTAATAATACTTTAATTATGTTCCTAAGCGCAAGAGGTGAAGACTATTCTCAGGTAGCGGCGTTTGAATCTGGGGCTGACGATTATGTCACAAAACCCATTAAACCAAGGATACTCAATTCAAAAGTAAAGGCCCTTTTGAGACGTTTTAAAAATGACTTTGGTCAAATTTTAGCTTTTGAAAATATTGTTATAGATAGTGAAAAGTATACTGTTGAAGTAGACAACAAACAGTATAATTTACCAAGAAAGGAGTTTGAATTGTTATTTCTTTTAGCGAGCAAACCAGGTAAAGTTTTTAAAAGAGAAAAAATAATGGAATCAGTTTGGGGGACAGATGTTATTGTAGGTGACAGAACTATAGATGTTCATATTAGAAAGTTAAGAGAAAAAATTGGAGAAAATTTTTTCAAAACAATTAAAGGTGTTGGATATCAATTCGTCATAATGAATAAATAAAAATGCTAAAAAAATATAGCCTAGCAATAAAGCTATCCTCATTTATTTTGTTTTTCTTTATTTTATTGGTTATCATATTAATCTATTTATATTCAGGATCTTTGAGAATTATTATAGAAGCATATCATTTTATTTTGCCATCGATTCTTTCACTTTTTTTATGTTGTTTTTTAATTATTCATATAAGGGTTGAAAAATTTGTATACTTAAAGGTAAAATCAATTTACAAAGACCTTTTACCTAAAGGAATTTCAATTGCTGAAGATTCTTTACAAAAAGATGTCGAAATAATAACCAATAGTATTCAAAAATTTGCAAAGGAAAGCAAGTTAGAAGTTCAACTTTTAAAGGAAAAAGAAAATTATAGAAAAGAATTTATAGGTAATCTTGCACACGAACTAAAAACTCCTTTTTTTACCGTTCAAGGATATATTTTAACTCTTCTTGAAGGAAAAGTAAAAGATAGAAAGTTAATAAAAAAATATCTTCAAAAAGCATCTAATGCAACCGATAGACTTGGCTATATAATTAAAGATGTAGATTTAATCACTGAGCTTGAAACAGGGGTGACAAATTTAAAGATTGAAAAATTTGACCTTTGTATATTAATTAGAGAACTGGTTGATTCTTTTGAAATTAGAATGAAAGAAAAAGGCATTGAAATTACTTACGGATTTGGTAATGATAAATCAATTTTAGTAAATGCTGATCATTTCAGGATAACTCAAGTTATGTCAAATTTGATTGTAAATTCTTTAAATTATGGAGTTGAAAATGGAACAATAGAAATAATAACAAAAAACTTAAGTAAAGAAAAACTTCTTGTACGGGTTATTGATAATGGTCAAGGAATACCCGAGGATGATCTTCCAAGGATTTTTGAACGGTTTTACAGAGTTGATAAAACAAGAAATAGACAGGAAGGTGGATCTGGATTGGGATTATCAATAGTAAAGCATATAGTAGAGGCCCATAATGAAATTGTTTACGTTGAAAGCTCCCTGAATGTGGGGTCTGAATTCTCATTCACACTAACAAAAAGTAATTGAATTTTTATTTAAAATATGGGAAGTAAGAATAAACTCAGAAAATTTCAAGAGAATAGCACATTTAAAAATGTAATTCAGCCAAACATAAGAGAAATTATCAGAAAAAATCACATTTTAAAAGGGAAATGGCGTAAAAATATTTTTAAAAATAGCAATCCAATATATCTTGAATTAGGATGTGGAAAAGGAGAATATTCAACCTTTTTAGCTAAAAAAAATCCAGACAAGAATTTTATAGGGATTGATATTAAGGGTGCCCGATTTTGGCATGGAGCAAAGTTATCACAAGAAAAATGTTTAGAAAATATATATTTTTTAAGAACAAAAATCGAACACTTACAAAATTTTTTTGAGGATTCTGAGGTAGATGAAATATGGATCACTTTTCCAGATCCCCAACTTAAATTTAATAGAACTAAGTATAGATTAACAAATTCAAAATTTTTAAAAATTTATAATTCAATTTTGAAATCAAAAGGAGTCATAAATTTAAAAACAGATAGTGATTTTATGTTCGGTTATAGTTTAGGTATTCTTGAAGGAAAAAATTTAAAAATCAAATATGCGCACCATGACATTTACAATAATGAATCCTCGCCGGAAATTTCAAGAAAAGTCCAAACTCATTATGAGAAAATGTTTCTAAAGGAGTCTAAAAAAATTAAATTTTTATCTTTTACCTTTAAATAAATGTTTTTTGAAAAAGTATATAATGTGGTAAGAAAAATTCCTGTTGGGAGAGTTACAACTTATGGCGCAATTGCAAGACACATTGGTTCTCCCAATAGTTCTAGAATGGTTGGTTGGGCTATGAATGCTTCTCATCAAAAATCCGACATACCTGCTCATAGAGTTGTAAATAGGATTGGACTACTTTCAGGAAAACACCATTTTTATGGATCTGATTTAATGAAACAATTATTAGAAAATGAAGGTATAAATATTGAAAATGACAAAGTAATTAATTTTGATAAAGTTTTTTGGGACCCAAAGCAAATGGATAATAAAAATAAAAATATAAGATTATAGATGAACAAAAATAAAATAATTAACATCCTTGAAAAAATCATACCACCTTCTCAGATAAGGAATATTAATATTTTTGGCACAGAAATTATTATAGATCTGAATATTGACAATCCATCATTACATGCAAAAAAAAAGTTAGAAAAAACCATAGTAAGCTCTTTTGAAAAACATCACAAAATTATTGTCAATTTCAATGTTGAAAAAAAGAAATTAGTATTACCTAATGACAATAAAAATAAGTTAGTTGGAATTGATAACGTCATAGCAATCTCATCTGGAAAAGGTGGAGTTGGTAAATCTACAATAACCTCCAATCTAGCAATTTCACTATCAAAAATGGGTTTTAAAGTTGGAATTTTGGATTCAGACATATATGGACCTTCTATTCCTACGATGTTTGATGTTGAATCTCTTCGACCTGCTTCGGTCAAAATCGATAATCGATCTATGATGAAACCGATAGAGAATTATGGAGTTAAAATCCTTTCTATTGGATTTTTTACTGAACCGAACCAGGCTATTATTTGGAGGGGTCCTATGGCATCAAAAGCACTAAATCAAATGATTTTCGACACCAATTGGGGAGAACTGGATTTTTTATTGGTCGACTTGCCACCTGGAACAGGTGATATTCATTTAAGTATTGTACAATCTATACCTTTAAATGGTGCAATAGTTGTTTCAACTCCTCAAAAAGTTGCACTTTCCGATGCTAAAAGGGGTATTTCAATGTTTATGCAAAAGAATATTGATGTTCCGGTTTTAGGATTAATTGAAAATATGGCTTACTTTGTACCTGAAGATATGCCAGAAAAAAAATATTTCATATTTGGTAAAGATGGAGTAAAAAATTTAGCTGATGATGAAAGTGTACCTTTTTTAGGGTTGGTTCCACTTTTTAAAAGCATTAGAGAAGCATCTGATTTCGGTCATCCTGCATCTTTACAAAATGATTCGTTAATAGCAAAATCTTTTGAAGAAATAACAAAAAATGTTGTCTCAAGTATTGTAGAGAGGAATAATCACCTACCCCCGACTAAAATTGTAAAAATTACTACAATGGCTGGATGTTCAGCAATAAATAAAAAAGAAAATGGAGCTGAGAAATAAAATTATACATGCATTAAACGAAATAAGGCCTTTTCTTGCAACGGACGGTGGTGACATTTCATTGGTTGAAATTCTTGATGGAAAGATTGTCAAAGTAAAACTTCATGGAAATTGTGCTGGATGCTCGGTTAATCAGATGACACTAAAAACGGGTGTTGAGATGACAATCAAAAAACATGCTCCCCAGATTGAAAAAGTTGTTAATGTTGATCATGACTAGTTTGATTTGCTATATTCGTTGCTGTATTTCTAAGGATGTATTCAAAAGCTAAAAATTTTACTTTTATTTGTTTCATTTTGTTTTCCTGTATAGAAAAGCAAACACCGCTTATAATTGGTCACCGGGGTGCTAAAGGCTATGTTGCAGAAAACACTATATCATCTGTAAATTATGCAATTGATATAGGAGCTAACGGCGTAGAGATCGACGTATTTAGGTGTAAATCTGGGGAAATAGTTGTTTTTCATGATAATAATCTAAGCAAAATACTTGATGTTAATTTATGTATTGAGGATTTAGATTTAAAAAAAATAAAATCTTTTCGAATTGAAAATAAATACCTTATTCCAACATTAGAAGAAATTTTATCTCTTCAACTTGATGATTTAATATTAAATATTGAACTCAAAGGAAAGGGAACTGCAATTCCAACAATTGAAATTTTAAGGAATTATTTCAATAAAGATTTAATAAAACAGGAAAATCTATTGATTTCTAGTTTTGACTGGGATGAACTTCTTATTCTCAGATCTGTGTCTAAAGAAATACCAATCGGAGTTTTAATTGATGGAAATCCTTTACTAGCTTTAAAATTTGCTGAAGAAGTTAAGGCTACGTCTATAAATTCAGATTACAAATTTTTAAATAAAAAAAATATTGAATTAATTAATGCAAGGGGTTATAAATTATTTCCATATACAGTTAACGACAAAGATGAAATGAAGAAATTAATCTCTCTCGGAGTGGATGGTATAATTACAGACTATCCAGATAAATTAAAAAATATTTTAAATAATTTTTAAAATTACAATTACCTAACCTTTATTTTTGTTATGTAATGGACGAATCGATTTTTATTTCAAAAAATTTTAAGCCAAAAGGAGGTAAAATAATTTGTGAGTCTCCTTCAAATATAGCTCTAATTAAGTACTGGGGTAAATATGGATTACAATTCCCTATAAACCCTTCAATAAGTTTTACATTATCAAATTGTAAAACTATAACTTCAATTGAATATTGTCCAAGATCTAAAGGACAGAAAAGATTCAATTTTTTATATGATGGAAAAACAAAAAAACCTTTTGAAAATAAAATTGAAGAATTTTTTCAGAGAATTTCCTCCTTTTGTCCATATTTAGAAAATTTATTTTTAAAAATAAATTCAAAAAACACTTTTCCTCACAGTAGTGGAATTGCTTCATCTGCCTCAGCATTTTCTTCATTAGCATTTTGCGTTGTTAGTATAGAAAAAAGGTATAATGAGAACATGACAGATCAAAATTTTTTGAATAAGGTGTCATTTATTGCAAGATTAGGTTCTGGAAGTGGATCTAGAAGCATTTCTGGACCCTTGATGATTTGGGGAGAAAATGAATTTCATCCTAGATCTTCCAATTTTTTTGCAGTTAATTTTGATAAAAAGATTCACAGTTTTTTTAAAAACTATCAAAATACAATTTTAATTATTGATGATAAAATTAAGAATTTGAGCAGCTCAGATGGCCATAAAAAAATGATTAATCACCCATTTTTAAATGACAGAAAAAATCAAGCTAGGAATAATTTAAAAAGAATAATCAATGCGATTTCAAACGGAGACTTACAGGTTTTTATTAAAGTAGTTGAGGAGGAAGCAATGACTTTACACGCTTTAATGATGTCATCACATCCACCAACGGTTTTGATTAAATCCAAGACTTTAGAAGTAATAAAATTGTTAAAAACCTTTAGAGAAAATGAAAAGGTTCCAATTTGTTTTACTTTAGATGCAGGTCCAAATGTTCATCTTCTATATCCTGAAAAATATAAATTAAAAGTAATAAAATTTATAGAAAAGAAATTGATTCATTATTGTCAAAACAATCTTTTTATAAATGATAGCACTGGGTTGGGAACGAAATTATTGGATTTTTAAATTGAAATGAGTAGTCCAATATATAGTTCTAAGATTTTACTATTTGGAGAATATAGTATAATACTTAATTCATTTGGATTTGCAATACCATATCCATTATATAATGGAAGGTTAAAGTTGAATGCTTCAAATAAAGACAAAGACTCTAATAAAAAAATCATAGAATTCATAGAATATTTAAAAATCAATGGAAAGAATCTCTCTTTGGATTGGTTAAAAATAGATAAAGACATAACTAATGGTCTTTTTTTTTAAAAGCAATATTCCTGAAGGATATGGATTGGGGAGTAGTGGAGCATTAGTAGCTGCATTTTATAATCAATACGCAAAAAAAAAATATCTCCGAATGCAAAATTGACAAAAAATAAATTACAAGAACTCAAAAACATTTTTTCCAAAATGGAATCCCATTTTCATGGTGAGTCATCAGGAATAGATCCTTTAAATTGTTATTTAGGATTACCAATTTTAATTAAATCTCAAAACGAGATTGAAATCACAAAAATGCCAGAAGAAAAAATTATGGGATCCCGTGGTATCTTCATATTGGATTCTGGAAATTCTTCCGATACATCTTTGATGGTTTCCTTATTTTTAAAAAAAATGGAAGATAAAAATTTTAATTATATGATAAAGAATCAATTCATCAAGTATTCAAAAACTTGCATTAATGAATTTTTAAATGGAAATATTAATTCAATGTTTAATAGCATAAAAATTCTTTCTGAAATTACTCTTAATAACTTTCAACCAATGATTCCTAATAAATTTATAAAATTGTGGAGGGAAGGTCTAATAACAAATGATTACTTTTTTAAGTTATGTGGATCGGGAGGAGGAGGGTTTCTGTTGGGGTTTACTCCTGACATAAATAATACCTTTAAAAAGCTCAAGGATTATAAAAAAGAAATCATTTATAAATTTTAAATTTTGTGAAAGAATCAATAAGATTAAACAAGTTTATTTCTAATTCCGGACTGTGTTCAAGAAGAGAGGCGGACATTTATATTTCAACTGGAGAAGTTAAGGTTAATGGTGAAATAGTTAATCAATTAGGATATAAAATCAAAAGCGGGGACAAGGTTTATTTTAATGGTCAAGAAATTGCTGGTCAAAAAAATATATATATTATTCTTAATAAGCCTAAAGGTTATTTAGCTACTACAAATGAAAAAAATAAAAGTAGATTGTGCACAGATTTAATCTCAATTAAAAATTCCAATAAATTAAAAACTTTATTTTCATTAGGGAGGACGAATCTTGGTCTAGTTTTTTTGTCAAATGACCTTCAACTAGTTGAGAATTTAAAAAAAAGATCCCTTAAAATAAAAATCACCTGCCAGGTGAATTTGAACAAAGAAATATCATCTATTGATATGAATAAAATGAAAAAATATATTTCTGGGGGAATATCCAAAAAAATAATGGTGAGAAAAATTGATTATGTTGTTAACAAACCTAAAAATATAATCGGAATTGAAACATCATTAATTCAGGGAAATTATATTTTAAATTTCTTTAAAAAATTTAACTATAGTGTAATTAAATACGATGTTGTGTCCATTTTAAATTTTAATAAAAAAAAATTAGAACGTGGTAAATGGAGAATTCTTACAGGAAAAGAAATTTCCTTCTTAAAAATGTTTTAATTTTTTCTTGTCCTAAAAATTCATAAATAAAAAATCCTACGACAATAATATATTCTAATCCTATTAAATAAAAATTTTCTTCGACTTTAAAATTTTGATAAGCAGAATAGGTCAAAAAAATTAAAGCGCTCCATATAATTTGAAAATTGTAATTAGTAAAAAGACCCAAATATAAAATTGTAATAATATACCATGGGTGTACAACCATCGATAACAAGTAGAAAAAGGACAGTATTAAGAACATATCCTCTAAGATTGTCTTTGTTTCTTTTCTTTTTTTGTTAAATATTAGGTAAAGTAATGTTATGGTAGTAATTAACGGGGTAACGAAACCAACACTTTTTATAATGTTGTATCCCTTAATTTTATAACCTAGATATCTGATTATATAGTATACACTTCCATTGAATTCAAGATTGGAAAACCATAATTTAATGGTATTATAAAAGTTGGGTAAATTATAACTACCAATTGGCAGAAAAAAAATGAAAAACATTAATCCAAAAAATAAAATAATCATTTTTAAATTTTCACTTATTTTCTTGTGATTGATAATAAAAGGAATAATAATTATTGTTATTAATTTTGTACCTACAGATAAAGCAAGAGGGAATACTGCAAATAGCTTTTTGTTTTCCAAAAATAAAAGGATGCCAAAACCAAAAAAGGTCAACATCAATCCTTCAAAATGTAAATTCCCGGTTAGTTCAATAATCACTAAAGGATTTAAAAAGTACCATAAAATTTTTTCTTCTTTTAATTTTAATTTTTTTAATATACCGCGTCCTATAAAAAAGTTTAGTATATCAGACACAATTATTAATGATCTCATAGAAATTAAACTGAAGAAAATATCTTTTTTAAATGAAGTAGATAAGAAAAATAAAAACTGATTTATTGGTGGGTAAGGACTATAGTTCAAACGATTCAAATTACTCATTTTTCCATATAATTCCTCAAATTTATTTTTTGTTTTTAAAACCTCCTCTTTGTTCATCAATTCGGAAGGTGTATACTCATATGGATTAATATTTTCCCCAATTACAAATCCATCCCAAATAAATCTGTAAAAATCCTCCGACAGCCAAGGATAGGCAAAAAATAAAACCAGTCTGAAAGAAATACCAAAAAAAAGGATTTGTTTTAATGATAATTTTTTTGACACCAAAAAAGTTATTGCAAAACATGAGAAAAAAAGAAAAAATATAATTCCCGTTTCATCCCTTTCAAAAATATACCCGCTAAAAAAATACATTGAAATCAGTAATGAAAAACAGAATATTTTATTTAACCCCACTGCCAAATTTTCTTAATGAACACCAAAAAATATAAGCATATCCAAAAAATAGAAATAAATGAAAAGGCAAAAATCCAAAGTTTCTATTTGCAAATAAAATTGTGGTAATAATACTTACCAAAAAATAAATAGCTAGAAAACCTTCGATTATAAAATAATATGACCTGGATTCATTTACATATTTTTTTTCTTTCAAGTTGGTTTTCCCAGAAGACAAATTAAATTTAGGTGTCCTAACAAATTCCGATTTTTTTCCAATAAATCCTTGTAAAACTGCTACTGAATTTTGAAAAGCAAATGCTCCTGAAATGGAATAAAAAAAAATAAAAATTTTAGTGTATTCAAAAAATGAATTGATTTTTTTTTTTGTTCACTAACTTAAAAAGTTTCCAGTATACATAAAAGAAAATAATTGTGCTTAAAACAAAAAGTGAAGAGAAATTAAAAAACCAATTGAACCTGCTTGTTACATTTGAAACATATGAAAGAGGGACACTTAGAAATGATAATAAAAATACGCTCAGAAAAACACTACTGCTAAAAAGATGAAAAGCAGAATGTACTTTAGTTGAAAATTTTAAATTATTGTTTTTTAAAATATTAAAAAAATGTTTTTTAAAATTTTCAGCACCTCCTTTATTCCATCTAAATTGTTGAGACTTAACTGCACCAATTAAAAAAGGAATTTCAGCTGGAGCATTGATTGATTCTACATATTTTATTCTCCAACCTCTTAATTGAGCCCTATAGCTTAAATCAAGATCTTCAGTTAATGTATCACTGTTCCAATTCCCAGAATTTAAAATTGCTTCTTTTCTCCAAATCCCTGCAGTACCATTGAAATTTAAAAAATAACTATTAAAATTTCTTCCGACTTGCTCCAATGTGAAGTGAATATCAAGTGCAAAAGCTTGAATTTTTGTCAATAGAGAAAAATTTTTGTTTATATGATTCCATTTAGTTTGAACAACTCCAATTTTTGGCTCTTCGAATTCACAAATTGTTTTTTTTAGCCAATCACTTTTTGGGACAAAATCTGCATCAAAAATTGCAATATAATTGCCTTTTGCAAGTTCGAGACCGTACTTCAAAGCTCCAGCTTTAAATCCATCTCTGTTTTTTCTAATTATATGGTTTATTTTACGGCTACTTTTATTTTTTAAATTTGAAATTAAATTTTTGACGTAAGCAGTTGAATTATCATCTGAATCGTCTAAAACCTGTATTTCAATTTTATCACTTGGATAATCCATCTTAACGACCGCATTTAACAATCTTTTTATTACATTTTGTTCATTGTAAATTGGTAGTTGAACTGTTACAAATGGAAGATTTTTAAAATTTGTTAAAATTTTATTTTTTGCTTTAGTTTTGCTCTTTTTGTAATTTAAATATAATTCAAGATGTATAATACTAAAAAAAAATATTGATAAAGAGCAAACTGAATAAATAATTATGAAGAAAATCGTTAAAATATTCATTACCATAATAGCCCAAACTTTTTTTTAAAATAATACTTAAAAATAAGATATAGAATCTTTTTTCCAGCTAAAATAGATCCCTTCAAAGTTCCTGATATCTTAGATTTTCCTAATCGTTTTTTGTATTTAACATCTATCTCTTTGTATTTGTAATTTTTCATTAAAGCCTTTATTTGCATCTCAATCGTCCAGCCAAAAGTTTTATCTCGCATATTTAGTTGCATCAATTTATCCCAGGTAATAGCCCTAAATGGGCCAAGATCTTTGAATGTAGAATTAAAAAAAATCTTCATTAGTAGGCAGGCCAACCAATTGCCAAAAATTTGATGAGCTGTCATTGAATTTTTATCTCTAAATCTCTTCGTCCTAGCCCCTAAAACAAAGTCATATCCCTCATTAACAATTGGATCGATAATTTTTTTCATTTCTTTGGGGTCATCGGAATAATCTCCATCGATGAAAACAACAATTTCAGGTTTCTCTTTGTGATTTTTTAAATATGTGATTGCCTTTAAACATGCATTACCGTAGCCTCTTTTCTTTTCATAAACTACTTTTGCACCAAAACTTTTTGCTATTTCAGATGTTTTATCAGTTGATGAATTATCACAAACTATTACTTGATTAACAAAATTCGGAATATCATTTAAAACGTACGGGATGCTTTTCTCCTCATTAAATGCAGGAATAATGACTGATATCCTCACTCAGTTAGTTTTTCTTGATATTCTTTTTTTTGAGCAGGTACAATATACTCATCAAAATAAATTGAAGATAGTTTTTCAAGAGATAGGAAAAGTGACAAGGAAAAGGTTATTAATAAAACAGAAAATAATAGTTTATTGATTCTTTTTTGTTTATCTGAGTTTAAAGAACAATCTTCTTTAATGTTAAATCTATATATACCATAACAAACTATAGATAATCCAATAATTCTAATTAACCAGCCAAACAAACCAAGAGATCCGTCAGGTTTATAAAAAAAATCAGCAAAAGAAATAGCATAAATTCCTCCAATTAGACCAAGTTGGAATAAAATCATTGGAGCGATGCAGCAAACAATTCCTGCCAATGCCGAAGCTATGCCATACTGAAAAATATTTTTTATAAAACTCATTTCAATAATTCTTCATTTAAATTCCAATCATAATTCAAATATTCTATTGTTGNATTTTCCANAATTTTTANNCNAGANTATTTATTTACAAATTTCAGCAATTGAATNTTATTTCCAAAATCNTNNTTAAACCAAGAAAAGATTTTTGACAGCNTTAAANNNTTNACATTTATTTTATTTTTTGNTTGATCATTTATAAANTCANTCGTTGCGTTNTCTAATTGGNTTTCTAGTNTATGNGANTAATAGGCNNNATTTTGAAGTTTNGGACATGACCTTGATGCACAATTGATTGCNAAGTGNATTCTTGGTTCATCCATCTTTCTNAGAATTTTATGCTCAATAAAATTNAGNGTTANTTTTTCATTTTTAAGCNTAAATCTTTTTANCCACCANGGNATAATCAAATCTTTTATGCTTCTTAANGGATAATTATCNANAATNAATTTTACNGTAACAGCNTTATATGCATTAATAAAATAAGCTAANGANTCATNTTTAGTCCANTGNTNAATTGGAGGNTTATTTTCTAAATTTATCAANTANNTTTCTAATAGTTTTGAATTTTTTTTCCACANNCGATANTTNACATTTCCNTCNTCATCTACATATTTTTTTAATTCAGAATNCCAGATATCNTGAATATTTTTCTGTGAGATTAAACTATTAGAAGNAAAAAAAAATAGTACGAAAAATAANACACNNTTGTAATTCANTTTAAANANNTTTTAGTAGTTCAATTAAAATTTTTAAAAGTTGCTTTTCTCCCNTTTTNCCCATCTCAATTATTTCTTTNATATTTATNGNCTNAAGATTNTCNGGATCNCACAAATCAGTAATTACNGAAANNGCNAGGCANTCTATTCCAAGCTGATTAGCGACAATTATTTCNGGNACGGTGGACATTCCTACTGCATCTGCTCCAATTATTCTNANATATTTATATTCTGCTGATGTTTCNANTTGTGGTCCAACAACACAAGCATAGACTCCTAAANCNATTTTAATTTNAGANTGGNTTGATATNTTNANNACNTTTTCAATTAAANCTTTTGAATAGGGTNNNCTCATATCAANAAATCTTTCACCNATCCCAAAATTTTCTTTTTCTGCTAGNGGNGANCCACCTTGNAGATTTATATGATCTTTGATTATCATGAGTTGNCCTTTTTTTAATTTTAAATCTATTCCTCCTGCAGCATTTGTNACAANTAANTTNTTAACTCCTAGATCGACTCATAATATAAATAGGGTAAGTNATTTGGAANTAATTTAAATCTTCATATTTATGAAATCTTCCNTCAAAAATTAANATTTCTCTNGAGTTNATTTNACCAAAAATAATTCTTGANTTTTGCATTTCCATTTTTGAANNTGGNAAATGAGGAATTGATGAGTANGGNATCTCANCAATAATATTTACTGNAGTTAACAAGACCNCCNAGGCCTGTACCAATTACAATCCCAAGGTCACANTTTTTTATTTTNTTTTGTANAATATATTCTACTGATTCCTCTATNTTNTCCTTTGATTTCATAATTTGATTTTTAGATCTGGAAACTGACACAAGTCGTCATAAGTATCTATATCAGTTTTTTCATCTAGTAAATGTATGTTTGTTTTATCGTCAATATCTCTTATAGTGTCATTTAAAACGCTTTGTTGACCCCAATTCTTTTTTTCAAAAATCTTAGTATCTAAATAATTCATCCCAATTAAATAATATCCTCCGTCAGTTGAAGGGCCAATAACNATATTCTTTTTTTTTAGAATTCCAAAAGCATCCATTATATCACTAATTTCCAATTCCCANAGATCAGAACCAATTACAACAATTGGAGAAAAATTTTTAAAACTGATATTTAAAGCATTTATCATTCTATCTCCTAAATTATTTCCCTTTTGAATAAATTTTTTAATTTTTGAAGAATNAAAATTATCATTTTCTTCAATATAATCTGAATAATATATATGTACTTCTGAAGACAAACTNTTAACTACAGTAGCAGTTTTATTTACAAGTTCGGAATAGATTNAAAGGGCTTTTTTTTGGCCGATATTCAGAGCCAATCTTGTCTTTACCTTGCCTATTATTTGGTTTTTACAAAATACCAAAACTAAAGGATTATTTTTCAACATTACTTTAGGCTATGGTTCCTTGGCAACTACTCCCTGCCCCAGCGGTACATCCATAACAATGCTGGGAAACTTGAATTTTTTTATCAACTAACCCTTGGATTTTACAATTAAAAACTGTGTTATTTTTTGAATTTATTTTAAGATCTAACATTTGATTAAAATCACAATCGTAAATATACCCTTCCCAGCTAACTGAAATTGTGTTTTTACACATAAGTTCCTTCGTTGCATTGGGGTTAAAACGACTAANAAGAGTTTCCATATATTCTTCATAATTTTCAGAAGCAATTAAATAGTCTAAGAATCTACTTATTGGAAGATTTGTTATNGTAAATAAATTATTAAATTCTATTTTAAAATTATTATNTAGCNTTTCTTTGAATTTTATTTCCAANGATTCTTGATCTGGTGGTAAAAATGCTCCAGAAGGATTATACACCAAATCTAATTTTAAGTTAGAGTTGGTTTTTCCNTACCCTACTTTATTTAATTCNTTTAGTGCTAAAATTGATTTATCAAAAACCCCTTTTCCTCTTTGNTTGTCTGTTTTTTCTTTGTTATAAAAAGGGAGAGANGAAATAATATGAATTCTATTATCGGCAAAAAAATTTGGAAGGTCAAAAAATTTTTTATTTGCTAAAATTATAGTCAAGTTGGANCGAACTATAATTTCATCTACTNTGGTTTTTTCTCTAATGCTTTTGACAAACCATCTAAAGTTNGGATGCATTTCTGGAGCNCCACCTGTGATATCTACGGTTTNAATTTTATTTTCACTCATAAGACTTAAACACNTTTTTAAAACTTTGACAGACATCATTTCTTTTCTGTTAGGTCCGGCATCAACATGGCAATGAGAACATGTTTGATTGCACATGTAACCAATATTTAATTGAAGAATTTTTAATTGTCCTTTTTTTATATCCGGAATATTTACCTCTTTAAGTTTTTCTTTAAAAAGTGGAAGTTTTCCGTCAGAAAATATACCATTGTTTAGAACATCTAATTGCGTAGNCACATCCATAGATCAAGATTTATTTATTAGGTCGATTAATCATTTACATACTTAATTTATTGTATCGATTCATCATTTGAACTCCATGGACCAAAACTGCTCCACTTTTGATNGCTGCACCTACATGAACTGCTTCCATCATTTCTTCTTTTTCAATTCCTTTTTCAAGTCCATCTTTTGTATATGCGTCAATGCAATAAGGACANTGTACAACGTGAGATACGGCTAATGCAANTAAAGATTTCTCTCTTGAAGTCAGTTTTCCTTCAGCAAAAACGCTTTCATAGTAGTTAAAAAATTTATCACCAAGTTCTTCATTCCATTCAGTTATGTTTGTAAATTTTTTTAAATCTTCTGAATTATAATATTCATTTTTCATTTTAAACTATTTAATCTTTTTATTAAGTTAACTAATTATTTATTTTAATTTTTTATTTATGTCTAATAAATTNTCTTTCAGATAGCTCTCTAAAAAAGAATTATTAATAAACTCTCTTCCAAGTAGAGACGAATCCTGAGTAATTTTAAATAGAAGATTACCGTCAATAAAACGCTGTAAAAATATCACAGATAATGGTTTATAACTGTAATGCCAAGGCTCAAACTTAAACCCTTTTCTCTCAGGTNAATCGTCATATACCAAGTAAAAACCATATTTGTTAGAATTTTTTTTCATCCACNAGAACAACTCACNATAAATACCATTTTCAGTATAGTTTTTNTCGATTAGTAAATCTCCTTTTGGAATAAATCTTTTATCTATAATGTCTATGTCGGTACCCCAATGATGTCTAGATGTTCCTGGAAGCGTTGCATATTGAATGATTCTATTTATGTTTTTAATACCAAAAATCCTTCTTTCAAAATTTTTGTTGTATTTATTATTCCATATACTTTTTTGTTTTTCGTAACTCCTATATCCNGATACAATTTCAATTTCAACACCTTCTTTTTTTGCGTCATTTTGCATCTGTTTAAATTTTAGAAAAGCTTCAGGCAAAAGACCTGACCTAAGGGTTTCTTTTAAATCATTTTTACCTAGCAAAAATAAATCTCCTTTTGTAANGTCATTTTGTGAAAAAATAATTGATGTTATAAAAAAAAATAAAATTAAGTTTATGATGTAATGTTTAAGATTGCTTTGGATCATATAAATTATTAAAATTATGAATTATAAATTCAAGATACTTTCCGAGAAAAATATAGATGAAATTGTTGATTTGGTTCACAAACTTAATGAAAAAAAAATACCAAAAAATATTTTAACTAAAAGGCAAAAGGAAATGTTTTCCCAAAATTATGAATGCATNGGTGTATTTATTAAAAGTAAATTAATAGGAGTTGTCGGATTATGGTTTCAAACNAGATTGTATTCAGGTAGTTCGTGTGAGTTGGATCATGTTTATATTCTTCCTAAATACAGAAGGTTTGGTGTCGGGTCAAAATTTATTTCCTTTATNGAAGAATATGTTTGCAATAGAGGTTTCGAGTGTCTAGAATTAAATACTTATTCACAAAATACTTTGTCTCACAAATTTTANTACAACTCTGGTTTTAAAATTCTTGGTTTTCATTTTATAAAACATATTGATATTTAGTATATTTAATNATAAGCGGAAGTAGCTCAGTTGGTAGAGCATCAGCCTTCCAAGCTGATTGTCGCCGGTTCGAACCCGGTCTTCCGCTCTACATTTTAAATTAATTGAAAAATCGCCTTAAAAAATGAAAAAAATTGTAATCTTCATCCTTTTAAGTTTTTCATTTGTAGCTTTTTCTCAAGAAAAAAGGGCCATATTAAGAGGAAAGTTAATGTATAGAAATAGTAATGTAATTGCTGCTAATGTTATTAATAACTCTAATCAAAACAATACGATAACCGATACCAATGGTGAGTTTGAAATTTTAGCTGGAGTTGGAGATGAAATTATTTTTTCATCAGTTCAGTTTAAAATAAGAACCGTAAAAATAACAGAGGAGATAATGAAAAAAAATAGATTGGTTGTCGAGGTTAATGAGAGGGTTAATTTTCTAGACGAAATTGTTATTAGTCCCGAGAATACAAAAAAGTTTCTTGATCTTAAAGAGGAGGAATTCAAAAAAGTTGACTACATAAATGACAAGTCAACTGCAGTTGAAAATGAAATTATTCGCCAAAACCAGCTCTACAGAGGTATAAATATCGTAAATGTTGCAAAGCTTCTTGCAAAAGTACTAAGAGAGAGTAAAATAGAGGAGGAAATAAAACTTACTCCATCAAAAGCTTTACCTCTTGTTTTCGATAAAAATTTTTTTATTCGTGACCTAGGTTTAAAAAATTTTGAAATAATTACTTTTCTTGAATTAATGGATAAAAAACAAGAGATTAAAAATTTGCTCAAAAAAAACAAAGAGTTTGAATTGATTGAGTATTTGTTTAATGAATCTAAGAAATTTAAAAATTCCTCACGTTGAAAAAACATCAATTAGTTATATTTTTTTTTTGTCAACACTAGTTATTAAAGCTCAGAAATATAAATTATTAACTGGATATGTCTTTGATTCTGAAATACCAAAAAGTAATATTCATGTAATTAACACATCGAGAGGAAATGCTGAGGTTACTGATATAAATGGATTATTTGAAATATCAGTTTCAATTGGGGAGAAATTAGTTTTTAGTTCTATTCAATATGAAAAATATGAATTGATTATTACAGAAAATATTTTTTCTTCTAAAGAAATAACCATTTATCTAAAGGGTTTTGTCAATGAGTTGGATGAAGTTATCGTTACAAATAATTCTCTTACAGGCAACTTAAAATATGATTTATTGGAATCAGGATTAGAAGAAAAGCAAAACTTTGATGATTTTGGCATTCCTGGATTTAAAGGTGAAAGGCAGGAGAAAATACAAAAAGCNACACAATTACTTTTGGGGTTAGGNACTTCCATGCAAATTGATGTGGAGGCAGTATATAAACACATTTCTGGTTATTACAAAAAATTNAAAAAAAGAAGATCTTTAGAGTNNAAATTTGTTTCAATCTTTTCCATTATTAAATTTTATGGATTATTTTTTTTCATTGAGAATTACAATATCGATGATAATAANGTATATGATTTTGTTTTAGGATGTTCTGAAAATTCTGAAATTATCCATTATTTTAANCAAGATTTGCATCAAAAAGTGATTCAAGAACTAGATACTTACATCAAAATTTATAATAATGAGTNTGACTAATTTTATTTTTTTATTTATTATTNAACTAGGAATACATGGTTACGAAAACCATGAGTTTTACGTAAGTACAACAAGTGTTGATTTTGTTTTNGATAAAAACGAAATTCAAATTACATCACAGTTTTTTCTGGATGATGTAGAAAATCTAATAAAATTTCAGAAACCAAATACCACTTTAATTTTTGAAAAAACATCAAATGAAGATAATAATTTAATTGTGAGAGATTTTATTCAAAAAAATTTCAAAATATCAATTAACAAAAAATCACAGGAAGTAAAATATTTGGGATATGAATTGAAAGATGAATTGTTGGTTGTTTATTACCANACAGAATTTTCGAATTCTGAGGTATTTAATATTGAAGTGTACAATAGTTTTTTAANTAATTTTATTGAAAGCCAAAAAAACATAGTTCACGTTAAATTTAAAAACCTAAAGAAAAGTTTCCTATTAACTTCNTTAAATAAAAATTTTCAATATTCATTTGAAAAANGAAATTGATATATTTACACAGAAATTAAGTCTCATGATAAGAAAAATTAGAACATTAGGTTTTTTTTTAATTTTTACTACATCTTTTATCGCATCNCAAGAAGTAAANNTGCCGATNGGCCATAAAAACGATAATAAGTTTAAGCAACTTTACGAAGAATTTTCCACACCTAACAGATATAGAACAGCNTCAGGTTCTCCAGGAAAAGATTATTATCAACAGAAAGTTGATTATACAATGAATATTATTTTAGATGATGAAAANTCAAAANTTTATGGAGATGAAAATATTAATTATAAAAATAATTCACCTGNCGAATTGTCCTATTTGTGGATCCAATTAGACCANAATATAAGAGGNGACTATAATATGGAAGACATGAAAACTTCTTCCGGAATCCCAGAAATGTCCTCAATTGATTCTTTTGTAGAAGAATTCACATCAGAAAAATTTNTTGGAGGTTTTAATATTGAAANGGTATTAGATGAGAATGGAAGNCCTCTAAGATTTACTATTAACAAAACAATGATGAGAGTTGATTTACCAAATCCAATAAAGAGTGGTCAAGAATTTAATTTCTCAATTAAATGGTGGTATANAATTAATAANCATGTCCCTTCAAGAGATAGATCTGGTTATGAGTATTTTAGTGAGGATGACAACAGNGCCTATGTCATAGCACAATTTTTTCCAAGNTTAGCTGTATATAACGATATTGAAGGTTGGCAAAATTATCAGTTTTGGGGTAATGGAGAGTTTGCTTTAAACTTTGGGGATTATGATGTAAAAATTACAGTTCCAGANGATCATATAATGGAAGCAACAGGTGAGCTGCAAAATCCTAAAGANGTNTTGTNAAAGTCTGAGTTACAGAGATACAAAAAGGCTGCCAATTCATTCGACAAACCAGTCATAATTGTTTCAGAAGAAGAGGTTANAGAGAAAGAGAAGAGAAAGTCTAATGGAAAAANCACGTGGCATTTCGTTGCAAAAAATGTTAGGGATTTTGCTTTCGCATCTTCAAGAAAATTTATTTGGGATATGATGGCTGTTAAAATTGGAGGTAAAAATATAATTGCTTCTTCTTTGTATCCNAAAGAAGGCAATCCTTTATGGGAGNAATATTCTACTAGAGTTGTAGCTCACACCCTAAAAGTTTATTCNAAATATACTTTTGATTATCCCTATCCGAAAGCTGTTTCTGTTCATTCAAAAAATCAGGGGATGGAATATCCTATGATCTGTTGGAATTATGGCAGACCAAANGANGACGGATCTTATTCAGATAGAACTAAATANGCAATGATTAGTGTGATTATTCANGAGGTTGGACATAATTTTTTTCCTATGATTGTGAATTCAGATGAAAGACAGTGGGGATGGATGGATGANGGATTAGATTCATTTGTTCANTATTTAACTGAGCAAGAATTTGAGGAAGATTATCCNTCTAGAAGNGGAGATCCNTCAAAGATTGTTAGATATATGTCTGGTGATCAAGACTTCATTTCTCCAATTATGTCNAATCCAGAGAATGTATTTCANTTAGGGCCTAACGCATATTCAAAGCCAGCAACGGCATTAAATATTTTAAGAGAAACAATCATGGGTCCAGAATTATTTGATTTCTCATTTAANACCTACGCCAAAAGGTGGAAATTTAAACATCCTACACCAGAAGATTTTTTTAGAACTATGGAGGATGCGTCTGCTGTNGATCTGGATTGGTTCTGGAGAGGTTGGTTTTATTCCACAGATGTGGTNGATATTGGTGTNAAATCAGTAGATAAATATNTTATTTCTGANAAACCTTCAAAAGAAATCGATAGTATTTTAGCTAAGTATGGTATGACAGCCAATGATTTNAACCCAACTGTTTTTATGCAAAAAAAACACAAAANAANNTAAAGAAAGTTCTGAAATGGAATCAGATTCAATATCTNGTTTTGAAGCTNTNGAGACTTCTTTGGGAGATGATAANAAATTNCCTAAGCACTTCTATGAAATTCAATTTGAAAAACCTGGAGGCCTTGTTATGCCGATTATTGTTGATTACATTTATGAAGANGGNACTAAAGAAAGAATTGAGTATCCTGTACAGATATGGAGAAAAAATGATTCAATAGTTAAAAGAGTAATTACTAGCGATAAAAAATTGATAGGTGTTGAATTAGACCCAGATGCTGAAACTGCAGATATTAATTTGAATAACAACTCTTGGCCAGTGAAAAAAAACATTTCAGATTTTGATAAATTTAAAGAAAAAATAAAAGGNTAATTTTTAANCNAATTTTTTACCAATGTTNCTATTTATAAGCGGAGCCGAAATATTTTTTATATTNTTTGTNATACTACTTGTTTTTGGAGCAGATAAAATTCCTTCTTTTGCTCGAACACTTGCCAAAGGAATAGTTCAGGTAAAACAAGCAACAAATGAAATTAAAAGTGAAATNCAGAAAACANCTAAAGACAATCCAGTTAGTGAGATCAAAGAGCATATTAANTCTGAAATAGATGAGGCAAAGAATGATTTTGACGATTTAACNGGTTCAGTAAAAAGGAAAAATTAAAATTTGATACTTAAACTTATCCCGTCTCTAATTGGTAATANAACTGTCTNCAAATTTTTATGATTAGATAATTGTTGATTAAATTTTTTTAAAACTTCAGTTTCTATATCNNTATTTTTCTTCTTATTAAGAACCTTTCCGCTCCACAAAACATTATCTGNAACAAGTACCCCCTTTTTTTTTTAGAAGAGGNATAATTAGATTTAAATAATTCAAGTAATTTTTTTTATCAGCATCCAAAAAAATAAGGTCATACTTATCTTTCAACTTGGGAAGAATTTNGATTGCGTCGCAGGTGAATTGATTAATTTGGTTTTGTAGTTTNGAAAGATTAAAAAAGTAACTTTGAATTTTTTTCAATTCAAAATTATTATCAATTGTATCAATTNTTCCATTTTTTTCTAATCCCTCTGCTAAACAAAGAGTTGAATAACCAGTAAAAGTTCCAATTTCTAAAATTCTTTNGGGTCTAATTATTTTGGAGATNANACTTAGAAATCTACCCTGGTGGGTTCCACAAATCATACGTGGGTTTAATGTTCTAATGTGAGTTTGTCTATTTAGTTCTTTTAGTATTTCTGATTCTTTACTGCTGTGGGATATACAATAATTAAGTAATTTTTCACTNATAAAGTTCATGAATNAAGGTTTTAATTTAAATCAACAAATTTTAATCNTTGACTAGGATATAAATCACAAAAAATAGACCACCTAAAAGAACACATATATAAACAAGGTGTTTTAANAAATCTTCTCCTTTAAAAAANCCTTTTAGAACTATATTATCTATAAGACTTATTAATAATCCTAAGAAAACTAAAAGAATTATACCTCTGTATTTTTTGATAAGTGCTTTCAATTATTGAGTTAAATTATAAGTTTGAAATTTATTTAAATATATGATTTTATACAATAATTTCTCAAATATTAAATTTCAAGCATAACATTTTAAATTTTGTATTTTTATAAAGTTTAATATTTATGATATTAATTCTTCATGTAAATAAAATTCATTTACATATTTATTAATATAGCTAAATAAATTTTAGAGCTAAGATGGTGGACACAAAATTCAAATTATTTACTTTGAAACTTATTTTTCTCTTTTGTGGCTGTGTACCACCTCCATATGAGCCTGATCAGAATGAAATTTCAATAAATGATCATTGGGAGAACACTGGAAAAATAAGTGCTTCGTTTATTTCATCATCCAGAACTTTGGGTGTAAATACAAATACGGGCTCCCCTTCATTTAATGTTTCATTTATTGCATCTGCAAGTAATATTGATAGTTTGTCATGGAGTTTTCCAGGAGGAAAAACTAATGATTCTATAAGTGAAATTGCGGAAACAGTAGTCTATGAAAAATTTGGAAAATTTGATGTAGGACTCGAAGTTTTTAATGCTGATGACACAGATAAAAGATACTTCAAAGACTTCATAGATATTTTTTACAAAGATGACCTTGACTTTAGAGGCATAGAAACCACAAGTTGGACTGTTACTGGGACAAATGCTGTTACTTCAGATTTCCAGTATCCTCTAGATTCGGCTGGAAACACATATGAATCTTGGGTTACTATTCCTTATACTTCAGAGCATATGGTTTCTGCGGACAAAAATTTTGAAAACTTTCCATCAAATAGTTTAACCCTGGAGTTTGAATACAAAATTGAAAAAGTACCTGTTGTTTATATATCTGCGTCTTCAATTACAGGGACATCCATTAGTTCACCCTCAGATGCTGTTTATATCGATCCTCAATCAGCGACCTCTTCGGATACAAAAATTAATATTTCAAGTATTTATCCTGGTACTAGAAGATTTATGGTAAGATATAATGGCATCACAATGTGGGTTGCTTCTAGTATGACAGACAACGTATTTAAAAGAGCCAAGATTGAGTTGCCTTCATTGTCTACATTTAATTTAAATATTGAAAGAAAAGAATTTGAGAAAGAAATTAAAGAAATTCCATATCCAACAGATCCTTCAGCTTTAAATACGCAAATGCCTATATCAACTATGACTTCGTCGCCTACTGAGGACACAGACGGTGATGGGGTTGCTAATCTCATAGATGCATTCCCACTAGATCCAGCTGAGCAAATTGATACCGACGGTGATGGTATAGGAAATAATGCCGATAATGATGACGATGGTGACAAATACTTAGACCTTACAGAAACTACCGCAGGTTCGGATCCTCTGGATAAGTTAAGTATTCCAAATTACTATGTAAGACACTTAAGATATCCCTTTAAATTGGAAATAAGGAATATGACTATAAAATTAAACCCTAAAAATTAATCTGGAACCACTCTTCCAGAGTTTAGAATTTTTTTTGGATCTAATATCTTTTTTAGAGTCTTCATTAAGTTGATTTCTTCTGATGACCTTGATGTATGCAGATACTTTTTTTTATCGAGTCCAATTCCGTGTTCTGCAGAAACNGAACCTCCATTCTCTTTNAGATTGGAATATATTATCTGATTAATCNTTTCTGTATTTTCTTTTGAGTTATCATTTTTTCCAATAATGAAATGGATATTTCCGTCCGCAACATGACCAAANGTAAANACATNCTCAATAAATGATAATTTTTTAAGTTTTTTTGTAGCGATTTGAACTTCCCTTTCAATTACTGGGATTGGTAAGCTAATGTCAAAATGTTGGTCAAATCTAGATTTTTTTGCTAATACAGAAACGTCTTCGCGCANATCCCAAATAATTTTTTGTTCCCTTTCATTTTGTGCAAGTAATGCATCTTCAATCAAGTTTTGTTCAGCGGCTCCAGAAATAAGTTCAGATAATTTATCAAAATCATTACTTAAGTCTGAACCTAAAGATTCAATAAATACATAAAATGGGTATGTGCTCGGTANAAGAGGTGAATAGTTTTNAGAGGAATCTAGCATCGTTTTATATGNCTCATTCCACATCAATTCAAAGCCTGTTAGTGTTCCAGACAAACCTTTCTCGATAAATTTTAAAAGATTTACGACATTTTCATAATTATTTAGTGCTACAAGTGCAGAACATCTTGATTCAGGTTTTTCTTCTAATTTAAAAATCACCTTGGTAACAATACCAAGNGTGCCTTCAGAACCNATGAAAAGTTGCTTTACGTCATATCCAGAATTATCTTTAATTACTTTTTTCATNGATGAAATNACCTCACCATTAGATAAAACAGCTTCCAAACCTAAAACCAATCCTCTTGTCATTCCGTATTTTANTACTCTTAGTCCTCCAGCGTTNGTTGATACNACTCCNCCGATTTGAGCAGACCCTTTTGCGCCAAAGTTTAGGGGTAAAAGAAGATCTTTCTCATNAGCAGCATTAATTGCATCCTCAACTATAACTCCCGACTGAAGCGTTATTGTTCTACTNTTTTCATCTATTTCTTCAATTTTATTCATTCGGTCTAANGATATGATTATTTCATCTTTAAAGGTCTTGGTTGATCCTACTAGATTTGTTAATCCTCCTTGTACTAAAACCTTTTGATTATTTTCAAAACANACCTTCATAATAGAGGAAAGTTCATCAGTGTCTTTTTGGAAATACTACTGCTATAGCATTTGTAGGGANGTCTGTTTTCCATATATGATCAAATCTAGATTTTTCTTTACCATCAGATAAAACAGAATCTTCTCCTACTATTTTTTTTAGTTTATCAACCACAAGTGTTGTTTAAAAATTATTTTCAAAGTATTCGTAACCAAAAGTGTCNGCTACAGCTTTGTATACAATTTTTCCATCATGCATGTTAAGTCCTTTGTTTAATGCTTGATTTTTTTTGCAGGCCTTTTCCCATCCGAGATTAGCTATTAATTGTATGTAGCTTAAAGTAGCATTATTTAANGCATTTGTTGAGGTCNTAGGGACCGCACCTGGAATATTAGTTACACAATAATGAACTTTACCGTCGATTAAATAAACGGGTTCTTGATGTGTTGTTTCTCTGCAAGTTTCAAAACATCCACCCTGGTCAACTGCTACATCTACAAGCACAGTACCTGATTCCATTTTATCAAGCATATTNTTAGTGATAATTTTNGGGGCTTTNGCACCAGGTACTANAACTGAACCAATAATCACGTCACAAGTTGATAAGTGATTTATGATTGCTTCTCTTGAAGAATATAAAGGNATNACNTTTTTNGGAAGTACCTCACTTAAATATCTTAGTCTNTCTANGTTTATGTCAAATAAAATCACTTGTGCTCCCAGGCCTGCAGCCATTTTTGCTGCCTCGGTTCCAACANTTCCAGCTCCAATAATTATTACCTTGGCTGGAGCTACACCTGGAACCCCACCAATCAATTTTCCTTTTCCCAACTGAGGTTTNTCTAAGTATTTTGCNCCCTGTTGAACAGCCATTCTACCTGCNACTTCAGACATTGGTGTTAAAAGAGGTAACTTCTTATCACTTGTTTCAACTGTTTCATATGCAATGCAAGTTGCCTTAGACTTCATCATTGCTTCAGTTAGACTTTTTGAGGAAGAAAAATGAAAGTATGTAAATAAAGTTTGATTCTTTTGGATTAAAATAAATTCTTCTTTTTGGGGCTCCTTAACTTTTACTATGAGTTCGGATTTAGAATAAATTTCTTTTGCTGTAGATAAAATTTCTGCTCCCGCTTTTTTATAATCGTCGTCGGAAAAACCACTCTTAATACCAGCATTTTTTTCAATATAAACTTTATGGCCGCTATCAACTAAAGACCCAACACTTGCGGTATTTAAACCAACTCGTGATTCATGGTTTTTAATTTCTTTAGGAGTACCTATAATCATGATAACTTTTTTGACAAATCTAATTAAATAAACATTATAATTTGTAAAAATTAATTCTATCTAATTGTCAAATTTAATTTTTATTGAATCATTAGATTAAAGATTTGTATATTCAAATCTTATTTGGGTCATTAACTCAGTTGGTTCAGAGTGTTACCTTGACAGGGTAGAAGTCACTGGTTCGAATCCAGTATGACCCACAATACTTCTAAGAGTTTTCGACTTTTTTTTCTGTTTTGCGCGAACTATATACGACCTTTTTGATCTATTCTAATGCCTTTTTTTGGTGGTCAAATATTCTGCTTTTTAGTGTCAAAATATAAAAATACGATAACAAGAAATTCACATTAAAGTAAAAAAGGGAATGTAAATTTGACCAATCTAATAATTAAATAAATGAATAAAATAATTTTATTACTAACATATTTTTTGACGATTAGTAGTACTTCAGATAAAGACACTTCAGCTGTATCTCCATTTATCGGCAAATGGAAATCTTTTGAAAGTATTTATAACTTAGAAGAAGATGAAATACTCACTGTGGAAAATAACAACAACACTAATGAGGCATGTTTTAGGAGGTCTTTTCATAATGAAATAGTTCCGAAGGAAATTTTTCCGTTGAAAATGGTTTTTTAGTTGTAACAAGATCAGACTCATTGTTAAAATATAAATTAAAATATGCACTTTCTACTGACGCTGAAAGACTTGTTGTTATGAAGCCTAATTCAAGTCAAGCTTGGCTGTTTTTTAGAATTGGTTTTTTAATGTTGTCAAATATCCATTTTGGATACTTTAACTATAATCCCTTTTTAGGATTCGTACAATTTCACTTTCCCAATCATCAGTTTCCTTATCTCTGCTGACAACTTAATCTATTCATTTTTCACATACAATAGCATATACTGTTTTTTTGGTTATTAAAATGCTACTTACTAATTTGGTATAATATGATGTATTGATAATTGTAGAAATTTCAACTTCTGGTCAGTTGTCAATCTTTGATATCTATTATTAATTTTATTCACTTTACATAAACTTAATCCAATTTTAACTTATGGTAAATCTACTTTGGATCATTTTTTAATTACTTCAAAATATTAATTATAAATTTGAGACAAGTCGAGCTTGTAGTCGTTTCAGATGTTCATTTAGG
>NHEX02000058.1 GCA_002171475.2 Flavobacteriales bacterium TMED96 | reverse complement strand
GCCTTCTAAGTTCCATTACGAAATAAATTTCTAAATTTGCAATCCACTTGATTTTAACCAAATACGCATGACAGAGGCAAAAATTTTTAGCTGTTCGCAAAGCCATGATTTAGCTACGAGTATAGCTGAAGGTTTTGGTGCTAAATTAGGTAAAATTAAGTTTTCCAATTTTAGTGATGGAGAATTTCAACCTTCTTTTGAGGAATCTGTTCGTGGTTCTAGAGTATTCATTATTGGATCTACCCATCCAAACTCAGACCATCTTATGCAAATGCTCTTAATGCTTGATGCTGCAAAGCGTTCATCGGCAAGACATGTCACTGCTGTGCTTCCTTACTTTGGATGGGCAAGGCAGGATAGAAAAGATAAACCAAGAGTCCCAATTGGAGCAAAGTTAATTGCGAAACTTTTAGAAGCTGCAGGAGCTACAAGAATAATTACTATGGATCTTCACGCAGACCAGATTCAAGGTTTTTTTGAGAAGCCTGTTGATCATTTGTATGCCTCTACTATATTTGTTCCGCACATAAAAAACCTAAAATTAAAAAACTTAACTATAGCCTCTCCTGACATGGGAGGGTCAAAGCGTGCTTATGCATATTCTAAGTTTTTAGAATCAGAAGTTGTTATTTGCTACAAACAAAGAAAAAAAGCGAATATTATAGATAGTATGGAACTTATTGGTAACGTTGAAGGAAAAAATGTTGTTTTAGTTGACGATATGGTCGACACTGCAGGTACATTAACAAAAGCATCTGATTTAATGATCCAAAGAGGTGCTTTATCAGTGAGAGCAGTCTGTACGCATGGGATATTATCTGGTGATGCATATAAAAAAATAGAAAAATCTAGTTTAGCAGAGTTAATAATTACTGATACTATACCAGTTGAGTCTAAATCTAGAAAGGTTAAAATTCTAAGTTGTGCCCAACTTTTTGCATCTACTATGAAGAACGTTCATTTAAACAAATCAATAGATAAAAACTTTTTAAATTAAAATAATGAAATCAATAACAATTAACGGGAGTACAAGAAAAGTTCTTGGAAAAAAGTCAACAAAGGAGTTAAGGAAACAAGAAATGGTCCCTTGCGTATTATATGGTGAAGGTGAACCTGTTCATTTTAGCGCAAAAGAACTTGATTTTTCTAAACTCGTTTACACCCCTAACGCTCATACAGTGAAGATTGTTCTAGAAAAAAAGGAACTAGACGCTATTTTGCAAGATATTCAGTTCCATCCTCTTTCAGATAAAATTTTACATGTTGATTTCTACCAGTTAAGCGAAAATAAGGAGGTTTCAATGGAAATACCAGTAAAAATAGAAGGGTCTGCTCCAGGTGTATTAATATCCGGAGGTGTTTTAATACTCAACCAAAGAAAACTAAAAGTAAAAGCTCTTCCTACGAATTTACCAGATTTTATAACAGCTGATATTTCAAAATTAGAATTAGGAGATAAATTGTATTCCTCAGAATTAAAAAATAAAAAATATGAGTTTCTTCATCCAGACAATACCGTTGTTTGTCAAGTTAAAGTTGCTAGGGCTTCATTGAAGGAAATTGAAGAAACGGAAGCTGAAGTAAGTGAAGAAACAGCCGAAGGTTCTACTGAAGAGAAAAAGGAAACGGCTGAAGTGAAAGAAGAAACTCCATCAAAGGAATAATTTACTGCTAAAAATTAAATGACTTTAAATGTCCTGGTGGAACCCTTTTAAAAATAAAAAGTCTCAACCAAAAGACATTTCTAAAAAGTTTTTGATTGTTGGTCTGGGCAATATTGGAATAGATTATGCTTTGACAAGACATAATTTGGGTTTTGATGTGTTGAATTATATAGCCAAAAGAAAGGAACTGAAATTTACTGAATTAAGGTATGGTGCAATTGGAAAGTTAAAACATAAAGGTCGTGTTTTTATTTTTTTAAAACCTTCAACATATGTAAATAAAAGCGGTGATGCCGTCAAATATTGGATGACTAAAGAAAGAATAAATCTATCAAATATACTGGTTATTTGTGACGATTTAAATATCCCTTTTGGAACAGTTAGAATTAAAACAAAAGGCAGCAATGGCGGCCACAACGGACTTAAAAATCTTGAGTCTAAATTAGGAACAAATAATTATGGAAGACTACGATTTGGAATTAAAAATGAAACTAAAAAAAACACATCTAAGTTTGTTTTGGACAAATGGAATCAAAAAGAACTAGATGTCTTAGAAACTTATTTCAAAAAAATAGAAGATGCGGTTTTTTCTTATGCACTGCTTGGTCCTTCTATTGCGATGAATAATTTCAATAATTAAAACTCCTAATTAGCTAACTCAAAAGTCGAATTAAATGATGAAGAAAGATTATTTTCTTTATCTCTGGTAGTAATTTTCCATGAATAAATATTTCCTATTTGTAGCTCTACTTCAAAATTTTGACTTACAATTTTTTCATATTTAATTTCCTCTCCATTTGAGGTATTCTCAATTATTAAATCGTAATTATCAATATCCCCGTCTAAATCATAACCTTCCCATTGAAATGCAACTATATCAGCTGAATTTATAATTGATTCATTTAAAGGAGAAATTAGTTTTGCGGGAAATGGGATGTGAGCCGACTGAGATGGACCTTCCAAATAAAAGTTTCTGGTTTCACTTAAAGCAATATTTTCAGTTGATTCAGATTTGCTAACCACATACCAGCTATATGGTGCACCTCTTTCTAATGTCACCCTAGCAAATGTCTGGTTAATTGTTCTTGAATTTTTTAAATTGGTCAATTGATTTTCAATGATTAAATCATAATTATCAGTGTGTTTTGATTCTGTCCAACTAAACTCTACATCCCCAGAATTTGCATTTGAATTTGAAAATAAACAAGTATTATTATTTTCGGGATTAATTAATGTTACCTGTTCTGGGTCAGGGATGGACTCTTTGCAAGAAAAAATTAAAATATAAGCAAAAAGGATTTTACATTTTTTTATCATCTCTTTATAAACTTTATTGTTTCAAATCCTGATTTGGCACGAATCTTCAAAATGTAATTTCCAGCTGTAAACTTAGAAATGTCCAATTTAAAATATCTAGACATAGGATCTAATTTAATTTTCTTAGAATAAATAATGTTCCCAAAAATATCAATGATTTCAATTTCCGAATACAATGAATTTCCACCTATTAAAATATTTAATAAATCCGTTGATGGATTAGGATATATTTGTGACTTTTCCCCAATATATACGTACTCTTGGTGAGTGCCTTGACATTCCAATGTGGTACTAACCTCTATTATGTTAAGTCCATTTTTTAAATTAAAATCTTTTTCATTTTCATAGGTTGTGAATATTTTGCCATTAATATTAACAATGTATTTTTTACCCCCTTCAAAATTTAAACTTATTTTTCTATTTAGATTGTCAATTTTACTTGTAACATTCAAAGGTAAAGGTTCTTTAATCTCAGCGGTGAAACAGGTTTGAAAACTACTGATTTTTTCGGTTACGCATATCTGATATGTCCCAGGTGATAGGTTTTGTATTAACAGTTCTTGATTAAACATTGTGAATGATTGGTAATAGGCATTACTTCCAGAAATTTCAACTTCATAATCAAAGATTGCTGTTGCAGAGATTTGTATTTCTCCATTTTGTTTCTCACTACATGTCGCATTCTTTTTAGAAATTGTGATATTTCTTTGATCATTTAAATCACATAAATCCCCTACTCCATTATTATTAAAGTCTGCTTGGTCGGGATTAGTTATAAATGGACAATTGTCCTCATCATTTGGAATTAAATCCCCGTCTGTATTGGATTTTATTTCACCACTTAAACAAAATTTTAATGTCAAAAATTTTAAAGTGCCAATATCAACCGGGTACTGATCAATAATTCTTAAAATCCACTCTCCTCCAGAATTTAAATTGTATAAATCTTTTAGATTTCCGATTGGTTTGAATGTACCCGTAAACGGAGGTGTACCATTTTGTATCGGAATTTGCGACTCTGAATCAAAAATCGTATTGGTGTAATTAACACCTGTTCCACCCAAATTTTGTGTTAAAATTACCTCATCTCCTTCAGGCGAAACTAAAATTATTGCTAAGTCTTGAACATAACTATGATCAATGCTTAATTCTAAATCTAAGTCTACAATTTTTAAATTATCTAAAACATTTATTTTTATCTCCGTTATTCCTTCCAGTGCGGATGTTGCGTCATTTAAATTGATTGGGATATTATCTGGTGTATAATTATTGCAGCTAATTACAGTTGTAGAAAATTTTCTTGAATTTGATGGAGAGCTGTTGCCACAAGTATTTAAAGCTGAAGTTCTCCAATAGTATGTTTCCTCCGGATCTAAATTTGTAATCGAAATTTTGTTTTCAATCGTTTTTTCATCTTTTACAAGAGAAGAAAAATCCTCAACTGTGCTTAACTCAAATCTATAATTGTCAGCATAATTTACACTTGACCACTCAAAATTTTGATTCACATTAGCATCGGTTAAATTATCTTCTGGGGAAACTAAATTTGGTGAAGAGATGATTTCGGGGTAGAAACTCGCAATAAAACTTTCTTCTTCGACTATATTGTCGCAGGTACCGCTTAAAAACATGTTATAGGTTCCATAGGGTAATTCATTTCGATTTATAGTAATGCTTCCCAATGTTCCAGATGAGTTTAAACTAGTTGGAGATATATTATATGAAATTTGGTTAGGAAACTTCAAAAGTTCAAATTCAACATCGCCGTTGAAATTATTATATGCCTTTAAATTAAACTCAAAAGTTAATTCTTTGTCCCCACAGCTAATTTTTTCTGGCTCAATAAAGGGAAATGCGAAGTCTCTTTCTTCAATTTTAAATGATGAATTATTTACCGCAAAATAAATATTATTATCAGCTGAAATTTTAATTCTAGCCCTTTCAGTTGAAATATTCCCTGGTACAATTATATATGCCTCTCCGATATTAGGTATATTTTCTGCTAGAGGGATAGAAAAGTTTTCACCACCATCAACTGATAAAAATATTGAAATTCTTTCCGTGTTTATTGGCGCCCTATTGGTATTTGCTACATCCCAAATTATTTTTTGATTAGATCCAGATTTCCAAACAATATCATTTGAGTCATTTGATATAATTCTAAATGGTCCTGCAGTTGCAGTAACAAAAATTTTCTTTACATCTTGAGAAATCTGTCCCATCCCGTTGGGAATCGATTCGCTTCTGTCCCTTACTGTAACTCCCCATGTTAGGGTTCTCTCAACATTTGATACTGTTTCCCAGGATGAAAAAAGACTCGGGTTTGATGGAGCTAAATTTCCATTTAAAACATCAGAGATATTTGGTATAAACCTGATTTTATTTTCAGATGGAGGGATTGATCTATTCACACTTCCCGTTAGAAGGTCAGGTCCAAAGTTAGATGTATCAACTTGTCCTGAGTCGAGTTGTTCCCAACAATAAGTCAAATTATCATTATCAGAGTCAAACCCATTTGCTTCAAGATAATATGCTGTCCCTTTAGGGATATAATAATCTTCACCTGCACTTACTGTAGGCTTTTGATTTGAAGAATTAACATTTGAATGACAAGAAACATTATCTACATATGATTCAATATCTTGTATGCTATGATAATGAAAATAGGGATCACTATGGCGCTGCATATTTTCTCCAGAAACAAATCCTGCATATGACATAATAGTAGAACCACTTCCTGGCTCTGATGAAACACCAAAGGGTTCTGGATCATACGCATAAGTATGAGTGGCTCCAAATTGATGCCCAACTTCATGCAAAACAAAATCAAGATCAAAATAATCGTTTAAAAAAACTCCACTACTACCATTGGTAGCTGTGAATGGATGAGCTGAGTATGCTCTGTCTTTGCTGTCATTAATACATACATTCCCAACAGAGCCAGCATCACCACTTGCTTGACCACGATGAAACAAATGTCCCAAGTCATAATTTTCTTCTCCTACTAATGATGACAGAGTTGAATGAATTTCACTTGCGAAATTTGAGTTGAATGGATCACTAGACTTATCTTCATACATAAGAGATGCGTCAGATACAATGATTAGTCGTATTCCTAAATCGACTTCCATTATTTCATTTAGCCTGTTAATTGTTGAAACTACTGCAGCAAAAGCATCTTCAGAATTAGTTCCGTTTTGATCATTGTTATCTCCCCAAAATTGGGTGTATTCTCCAGAAGCCGCAATTGCAATTTTAAATGATTTGGCCTCTCTATTTATGACTTTTTTTGATTTTCTTAGGTTTATTCTTTTTATCGAAGAACTAGTTTTAATAGAATGCGTTTTGCAAAATAATTTTTCTTCGATATAATTATACTTATTAGACCGGTAAAAAATATGCTCTGCATTACTATCCTTTAGTGGTTGTAAAAAAAGAAACCCTTTTGGTGTTCTAAGCGTTCCTGAAACACCTTGTGGGGAGGAAGTAATCCTCAAAATGATGTTTTTTCTTGTGTCACTGTAGCCTCTAAAAGTTCTTATGTTAGGGTACTTTATCTGAATCTTTTTGGACAAAGTTTTTGTTTCTTTCAACGAAAAAAATTCAAGTTCCCCTTTTTCATTTGGAAAATCTATTTTTAAAAATTCATTATCCTTTATGCTTAGAATTTTTTTGGTAAAACTTTTATTTTTTAAAGATATATATTTAATATCCTTTGTTTTATCAATTTTATTTTCATGTTTTGATGAACTATTAATTTTCCAGTAATCTTGACAAAAGGAAAATTGAAATGTTAATGCAAAAAAAACTAAAATTAACTTTCTCAAAATCTAACCATTTAACTCATAGGTTTCGTATCTTTCGAATAGAAAATACATTTAATACTTTTCAACTAAAGATAAACTTTTTTCGTGAAGGTAATTTATGGTATCGAAAATTATAAACCCTTAAAATTTTGTGCTTTAACTATTGGCACTTTCGATGGTGTACATGTGGGTCATCAAAAAATAATTAGGCGTTTGGTATCCATATCTAAAAGTAAAAATATTCATCCAGTTGTTTTAACTTTTTTCCCTCACCCAAGAATGATTTTACAAAGTGACACATCTATCAAGCTAATCGATACCATTGAGGAAAAAATTGATATACTTAAACATTTAAATATTGGTACTTTAATTATCCATCCTTTTTCTAAATCTTTCTCTAGAATGACTGCAAACGAATTTGTTAGGGATATAATTGTAAAATCTCTTTCGGTTAAATATTTAATTATTGGATATGACCATCGTTTTGGAAGGAACAGAGAAGCAACTGTAGACAACTTAATTAATTGCGGTTTAACTTATGGCTTTGAAGTAGAGAAAATAAAAGCTAAGGAAATAGAATCTGTGAATGTAAGTTCAACTAAAATTAGAAAAGCAATTGCAACTGGAGACATTTATAAAGCAAACATATACCTAAATCGACCCTTTAGTATAACAGGTAAAGTTGTGACTGGAAATGGGATTGGTAGAAAAATTGATTTCCCAACCGCAAACATATCTATTACTGAAGATTTCAAATTACTTCCTAAAGACGGTGTTTACTTTGTGAAATCCTCAATCAAAAGTCGTTATTACTTTGGGATGATGAACATCGGATTTAGACCCACCGTAAACGGTAAAGTAAGAACAATTGAAGTTCATTACTTTAAGTTTAATGAAAATTTATACGATAAGAAAATAAAAATTGAAATTCTAGATTTGATTCGAAACGAAAAAAAATTTAATTCTTTAAAAGATCTTGAAAAGCAATTGGTAATTGATAAAAAACTTTGTGAAGATTTGATTAAATAATTGTAAAATCAATAGTTTATCTTTGAATTAGAAAAATGGTACCATTACAATTATTAAGAGAAAATAAAAATACTATAATTGAAAGCTTAAAGAAAAGGGGCTTTGATTACAAACCAGCTATTGATAGGGTTCTTAAATTAGATCTTCAAAGACGACAGATACAAACTGATATGGATTCAAGTCTTTCAGAGGCAAATAAATTATCAAAGTTAATTGGAGAACAAATGAAATCAGGAAACTTATCGCAAGTTGAATCTTTGAAAGAAAAGAATTTTGATTTAAAGAACAAAAACAAAATCTATCAAAATGATTTAAATGAAATAAAAAAATCATTATTTGAAGAAAGATGTAATATACCCAACCCACCTTTAAACAACGTAGTAAAAGGTAAAAGCGCAGATGATAATGAAATTATTAAAGAAGTTTTAAAATTAGATAAAACTAGAAACAAATTACTTTCTCATTGGGATTTGGGTAAAAAATACGATATAATAGATTTTGAATTAGGTGTCAAAATCACAGCTGCTGGATTTCCAGTTTATAAAGGAAAAGGTGCCAAGCTTCAAAGGGCGCTAATAAACTTTTTTTTGGATAAAAACACCAGTGAAGGTTATCATGAGGTACAAGTCCCCCATCTTGTTAATTACCATTCAGCATTTTCTACCGGACAGCTGCCAGACAAAGAAGGTCAAATGTATTTGATAGAAAAAGAAAATCTGTATTTAATCCCAACTGCAGAGGTCCCTATAACTAATATTTACAGAGGGATTACTTTAGATGAATCGCGTTTACCAATTACTCTTACCGGCTACACTCCTTGTTTCAGAAGGGAAGCTGGAAGCTATGGTAAAGACGTAAGAGGACTTAATAGGCTTCATCAATTTGATAAAGTAGAAATAGTAAGATTAGAAAAGGAAGATAGGTCTTTAGAAGCCCTCACAGAAATGGTAGATCATGTTGAAAAAATAGTCAATGAACTTGACCTTCCATATCGTATTCTGAAATTATGTGGAGGTGACTTGGGTTTTACATCCGCATGCACTTACGATTTTGAACTATTTTCAGCAGCACAAAACAAATGGTTGGAAATTAGTTCAGTTTCCACTTTTGAAAATTTTCAGTCAGAAAGATTAAAAATTAAATACAAATCCAAAGATGGAGTGAAAAAAAATGTTCACACCTTAAATGGAAGCGCATTGGCTATACCTAGAGTTATGGCATCACTAATGGAAAATTGTCAAACTGAAAATGGAATCGAAATACCTGGGTGTCTGGTTCCATATACTGGATTTAAAATCATTAATTAAATTTTTTAGATGGATTATTTTAATCCCAAAAAAACTTTAGGTCAGCATTTTCTAAAAGACTTAAAAATTGCAGATAAAATTGTCGATTCTCTTAATCGAGATAAAAAAGACTTGATAATTGAAATAGGTCCTGGAAAAGGAATTCTCACTCAGAAATTAGTTGAAAAATACTCAAATTTGTATCTAATTGAGATTGATAAAGATTTATTGCCCCATTTAAAATTGATGTTTCCGAAACTTAAAAAAAAAATTTTAAACATAGATTTTTTAAAATTTACTTTTGATAACTTTTTTAAGGAAAAGAATATTTCAATAATAGGTAACTTCCCGTACAACATATCTTCCCAAATTATTTTTAAAATTATTGATAACATAGATCATATAGATTGCTTAGTAGGAATGTTTCAAAAAGAGGTAGCAAAAAGAATTTGTGAAAAACCTGGATCGAAGACGTACGGGATAATATCTGTTTTGACTCAGTTATATTTTGATGTGAAATACTTGTTTTCTGTATCTCCAGAAGTTTTTACACCTAAACCAAAAGTGTTTTCTGGAGTTATCTATTTAAAGAAAAAAAATAAAATTTTAATTAATTGCGATAAAAAATTATTACATAAAATTGTAAAAACCAGCTTTCAACAAAGAAGAAAGACGTTAAGAAACAGCCTTAAATCTTTTGGGATTCCAAAAAGTATCACAGAAGATAGTATATTTGATTTAAGACCAGAGAAAATTTCAGGCGATGACTTTATAGCACTAACCGAACTGATTGAAAATGGAAAAGCTACATGAAAATAATCTCTTTTTAGAGAAAATTAAAACTCTTATCAATGAGAATAAAAATGAAGTTCTAAAAAAAGAGTTATCTAACTTTCATTATGCTGATATAGCAGAAATTATAAAGCAAATTACTTTAGAAGAAGCAATTCACATCGTAAAATTATTAGAAAGTGATATAACTGCTGAAGCTCTCACTGAAGTTGACGAAAGCTTTAGAGAAAAAATTTTAAGTAAACTTTCGGCAAAAGAAATCGCTGGGGAAATAGAAGAACTAGATACAGATGATGCCGCTGATATTGTTGGCAAACTACCAGAAAATTTACAGGAGAAGGTTTTATCAAAAATTGAAGACGCTGAACACTCGCAAGATATTCGGGAATTGTTGAATTATAATGAGGGCACTGCTGGAGCTCTTATGGCCAAAGAACTTGTTAGTGTTAATGAAAGTCTTAGTGTTATAAACTGTGTTAGAGAAATGAGAAAGCAAGCTAAAGAAGTTACCAGAGTTCACTCTATTTATGTTACCAACTCAAAAAATAAATTACTTGGGAGATTATCTCTAAAAGATCTTTTAACAGCTAACACTAAGGCTAAAGTTAAAGATATATTCATTCCCAATGTAGATTTTGTAAATGTTAATGAAGATGTCAATGAAGTAGCAAATATTATGTCAAAGTATGATTTGGAAGCTATTCCAGTAGTTAATGATAAAAAACAATTACTGGGGAGAATCACTATTGATGATGTTTTAGATATTATAAAAGAGGAGGCCGAAAAAGATTATCAACTGGCTGCAGGAATATCAAAAGAGGTAGAAGCTAATGATAATATATTTCAACTAACCCGAGCAAGGCTACCTTGGCTTTTTCTTGGCCTTATCGGAGGATTGGGAAGTGTTTTTATTTTAAAAGATTTTGAAGAAATAATGATAAAATCTGAACTTAGAAGTCTTTTTTTCTACACTCCTTTGATTGCTGCAATGGCTGGAAACGTCGGTGTGCAGTCTTCTGCAATTATTGTGCAAGGCATTGCAAATCAAGTTATTAAAGGATCTCTTATCAATAGGCTATTTAAAGAAATCGGCTTAGGATTAATCAATGGTTTAATTCTTTCCATTGTTTTGATAATTTTTGGTGAAATTATTAATCAAGAAAGGCTTTTAAGTTTGACCGTTGCAGGTTCAATGATGAGTGTTATTATTATATCTGCTTTAGTAGGGACATTTATTCCAATCATTTTAGATAAACAAGGAATAGATCCAGCTATTGCTACAGGTCCATTCATTACAACAGCTAATGATATATTTGGGATATTCCTTTTCTTTTATATTGCAAAATTAATTCTAGGATTTTAATACCTCCAATGAAGATTTTACATTTAGACCAAAACCATAATTCCCTTATTAGAGATTTAAAAAAAAAAGGTTACATAAATGTAGAAGCCTACAAAATGTCATTGGAGGAGATAAAATCAGTAATTAATGAATTTGACGGGGTTGTAATTAGAAGTCGTTTTAAAATTGATCCAGATTTTTTAAAAAATGGAAAAAAAATAAAATTTATTGCTAGGGTCGGTTCAGGTACAGAAAATATTGATATTCAATATTTAAAAAAAAGGAAAATAAAACTAATCTCAGCACCAGAAGGGAACAGTAATGCAGTAGGAGAACATGCGGTCGGGTTAATATTAAGTTTACTGAATAAATTGAATCTGGCAAATGATTCTGTTAAAAACAAGCTGTGGATTAGAGAAAAATTCAGAGGATATGAAATTGAAAATAAAATAGTTGGAATTATTGGTTATGGAAATACGGGTAAAAGTTTAGCAAAAAAATTAACAGGTTTCAATGTAAAAGAAATAATATTTTATGACATCATAAAAAAAACTAAAGACTCAATCGCAAGGCAAGTCTCAATTAAAGAATTACAAAACAAATCTAATATTTTAAGTATTCACACTCCCCAAAATAAATATAGCATTGGTATGATTAACAAAGATTTTATTGAAAAAATGAAAAATCCCTTTTGGCTTATTAATACTGCTAGGGGTAGTGCTGTAAAAATTAAAGACTTGATTGATGGACTAAAAAATAAAAAAATTTTAGGCGCTGCTTTAGATGTTTTGGAATATGAAAAAAAATCATTTGAAGATACTTTTAATGGTAAGATTAATGAAGATTTTCTTAATCTAATAAAAAATGAAAAAATAATTTTAACACCACACATTGCGGGATGGACATTTGAAAGTCATTCAAAATTGGCAAAAATTATCGTTGAAAAAATTGTAAAAGATTTTCCTGTTTAAAATCTCTTGATAAAACCAATTGAAGTGTTTCATAAGTTCGCTGCTCAAGAAGAATATTTTGATTTAGTTTTTTAATATGCTTCAAAGAAAATCGATTAAAGTGTCTAATTGTAAATAATGATACGTCTTTATCAACAGAAACTTTAAAGGTTTCTTTCAATTCATCTAAAAGTTTATCCAATCCTCCATACTTATTGTTTAGTACAACTGAGAAGCTTATTGCTGAGTTTTGAATCAATTCAACCTTTATTTTATATTTGGATAGCATGGAAAAAATTAATGAGATTTTTTTTTCTACAATAAATGAAAAATCCTTGGATGAAATTTTTAATAATACTCTATTCCATTTCACAATGTGAGAAGGTATGTCTTTTACTTTATGATCTTTTTTAGAAATAACGGTCCCTTCTCTTGAAGGACTTAAAAATGACTTAACATAAAGTGGAATCTTCTTTTTTTTCAATGGTTGCAAAGTCTTTGGATGAATAACAGAAGCCCCATAGAAAGCCAATTCAATAGCCTCTTCGTATGAAATTTTATTTAACAATTTAGTTTTATTAAAATACCTTGGATCTGCATTTAATACTCCTCTAACATCTTTCCAAATTGTTACGCTTTCAGCATTCAAGGCATGGGCAAAAATTGCAGCTGAGTAATCTGAACCCTCTCTACCTAGGGTAGTAGTATATGATTTTTTATTACTCCCAATGAAGCCTTGAGATATGAAAAGACCTTTACCTTTAATTTTTCTTTTAATAGATTTAGATGTTTTTTCAAAATCTACATTTGCATCACGATAATATTGATCAGTTTTAATACAGGACCTTGCATCTACCCATTTTGACTTTAACCCAATTGAATTTAAATATTCAGAAATAATAACCGAAGACAGGATTTCTCCATATGAAACTAGTTGGTCATAAATAAAGTTGTAATCATTCTCCTTGTTTAATTTTAAAAACTTATCAATTTCATTAAATACTGACTCAATTATTTTTAAAACTGATTGTTGATTTTTTTGAAATAAATCTTTAACAATTTCTTTATGGAAACTTTTTATTAATTCTAATTTATTTTTAAGATTTTTAAATGATTTTGTATATGATAAAACAAAATCTTCCATTGAATTTGTTATTTTACCCATAGCTGAAACGATAAGAATCATTTCATCATGATTATGCTTTCTAATTATTCTAGCGAGCCTTCTAACACTTTTATAGTCTTTGATTGAAGCACCGCCAAATTTATAAACTTTCATTTTTTAATTAGGTAATTTTTTATACATTTTCTATCAATTTGTATAGTTTTCCAATCATTTAAAATTTTTGCTCCAGAATTTTCATAAAATTTGATTGCTTTAACATTCCAATCTAAAGCTACCCATTCTGCTCTTCTTACCCCCTCTTGCGATGCTGTTTCGATAAATTTTTTGTATAATTTTTTTCCAATACCTTGCCCTCTAAACTTTTTTTTAACAATTAAATCTTCAAGATGTAAGGTTTTCCCTTTCCAAGTCGAATATCTTCCATAAAAGAGTGCCATACCAACAACCTTTTTGTTTTTTTCTGCCACCAAACACCTAAATTTTGGATTATCAGAAAATCCGTCATTAATTAGGTCGTCAACATTTATTGAAACTGACTTGGGTTCTCTTTCAAATTCAGCCAATTCTTTAATTAAACCTAAAACTGAAACCATATCATTTATTTCAGCTTTTCTAATCAATATCTTGTTCATAAATGCAAAATTATAATTAAAATCAACTAATTAAATAATGGATCAATAATCTAACAATTAACCTCCATAATGTTAAATTAAATAAGGCTTTTAACTATTTTTTCGAAGATGTCAGGTTTATCATAATGAACCCAGTGACCAGCATTATGAACTTCGTGTAATGAATATTTAGGGAAACATTTTTTTATTAAATTTTTATCTTTTTCTAGAATATAGTCAGATTTAGAACCTTTAATAAATGCGGTTGATTTGTCAAAAAATAAATTTTCATGATCAAATGAACCAATTTCTATAATTTTTTTTTCTAAAACTTTTAAATTAATGCGGAGTCTAAACTTTCCCTCTTTATTTCTGTAAATATTTTTCATCAAAAAAGATCTGAGAAAATTATCATCCACAAAAATTTTATAAACATTATCTATTTCAGTTCTACTATTGAATGAATTTAAATCCAAATGATTGTAACCATCTATAATATTTTTAAAATCAGGTAAATATTTTTTTGGAGCTATATCAACAATAATTAATTTTTCAACCCTTTCAGGAAATAACAATGAGAATTTCATTGCCGTTTTACCCCCCATTGAGTGTCCTATTATTATTGACTTATTAATTTTATGCGAATTGCAAAAAAATAGTAAATCTTTGGCAATATCATTATAATTCATACTTTCATCCCAAAAACTTTTACCATGATTTCTTTGATCTATTAAATGAAAACTGAATTTTCCTCCATCAAATTTTTTAGCAAAACCTCGCCAATTATCACCCATCCCTAAAAATCCGTGCAAAATGATGACATTTTTGTCACCATCCCCAATTTGTTGAGAATTTAAAATTTTCACCGAAGAATTTCTTTATATTTTGAAATTACATTTTCAAAACCATTATAAAGAGACTCGGTTATCAGGGCATGTCCTATTGAAACCTCCAAAAGATTGGATATTTTTTCTTTGAAAAAGCTTATATTCTCAAGATTTAAGTCATGACCTGCGTTAATTCCAATTCCAAGTTTGTTTGCTTCTATTGCAGATTGATAATATTCTGAAATCGCTTTTTCTTTATCTATTTTAAATTGATGCGCATACTGATAAGTGTATAGTTCAATTCGATCAGCTCCAATTTCATAGGCCCCTCTTACCATTTTAGGATCTGGATTGACAAAGATTGAAGTTCTAATGCCACAAGATTTTAATTTATCAATTTTTTCTGCTAAAAAGTCAGAATACTTAATTGTATCCCACCCAGAATTTGATGTAATATTATTTATTCCATCTGGCACTAAAGTTACCTGGGTAGGATTAATTTTTAATACTAAATTCATAAATTTATTGATTGGGTTTCCCTCAATATTCAATTCACTTTTAACTATTTTTGAGAGATCTAATGCGTCTTTGTATTTTATGTGTCTTTGATCAGGTCTTGGATGAATTGTAATTCCATCCGAACCATACCCTTCTATGTCTTGAACAACCTTCAAAAGATTAGGCATATTTTGCCCTCTTGAATTTCTCAATGTCGCAATTTTATTCACATTTACGCTAAGTCTTGTCTTCAGTATAACTAATTTTAACAAATTTAATTAGGAAAAAACAAATACCTTGAAAATTGGTTATTAAATTTGCCTATAAATTATTAACTATAAAATGGAAATAATTCTTATATGTCCATTCGAAAATGAAGTTTCAATTAAAACTAGTTTTGATATTTTGAAACTACTATTAAAAGAAAAAATTTCAGTAAAAGTTGACAAAAACTTATTTAAAGCATTTAATAAAATTGAAAAAAACATTAAGATAAACCTTTATGAAGATTTGAATTCATCCGCCGACTTTCTTTTTTGTGTAGGCGGAGACGGCTCAATGTTAAAAGCAGTTTCTTTTTTAAAACAAAATCAAGTCCCAATTCTTGGAATTAATATAGGAAGGTTAGGTTTTTTGACAGGGATTCAGAAAGAGAACCTGACCCAAGGAATTAATTCTCTAAAGTCAAAAAAATTTAGTTTGGTAAATAGAGAACTTTTAACCTTAAAAACAAATAGAAAAATCGAATTAGAATTTCCCTATGCATTGAATGAAATTACTGTTTCTAGAAAAAACACAGCATCCCTTATAAGCATAGAAACTTCTATTAACAAAATAAAATTATCTAAATATTGGGCTGATGGATTAATAATTGCTACTCCAACAGGTTCAACTGGATATAATCTTAGCAGTGGTGGACCCATAATGCTTCCAGAAACCCCAAGCATTTTAATAACCCCAATAGCGGCTCATAATTTAAATGTAAGGCCACTAGTAATTCCAAACGAATCAATTATCGAGTTGGAAGTTGATGGCCAAGGAACTGGTGATGAGCACTTTCTGTCCCTTGACTCAAAACTAATAAGCATACCTTACAAAACAAAAATAAATATCTCAAAAGCTTCTTTTAATGTTAAAACTGTTCAATTTAAAAATAATGAATTTTATAGTGATTTAAGTGAAAAATTGTTTTGGGGATTAGATAAAAGAAATTAGACAATAAATCCAACCTATTTAAGTTTAAGTATTATAGTATTATTCCATGATTTTTGTAAAGTGAGGAATTTTATAGCCTTATTTTTTGTAATTGTTATTCATTTAAAGGGATTCTCACAAATTCATGAAATGGGGGTGTTTTTAGGTGGCAGTAATACAATATCTGATATTGGCAGCACACATTTTATTTACTCTAATTCGCCAGCATTTGGACTAATTTACAAATGGAATCTAACCACTAGATATGCCTTAAGAGCAAGTTTTATTTCATCAACATTAAAAAGCTCAGATTACTACGCTAATGATATGAGCAGATTTAATAGATTTTTTGAAGTTAATAACAACGTAGTTGAGTTTTCTGCTGGGATGGAGGTGAACTTCTTTGATTTTAATCTTCATGACCAAGACAGGGAATTTTCTCCCTATTTCTTTACTGGTATAAACTATTTCCAATATCAACTATTTACTGTAAGAGAGGGGCTTGGTTCAATTGATGTCGAAAAATATGATAGTTCTCTTGAGTTTTCAATTCCGGCAATTGTTGGTGTTAAATTTAGTGTTAGCGATAGTTTGGTTCTAAGTTTTGAAACAGGACTCAGATATTCTTTAACCGACAATATAGACGGATCTAATCCAATTGGACAATTTGAAAATGATCTTCAAGTTAAACATGGAGAATTGTATAATAATGATTGGTATGTTTTTACTGGTTTAGCATTAAGTTATACCTTTGGGAGACAACCATGTTACTGCAAGGAAAGATGAAAAATGTTAATATCAATAAACCTAATCATGTTGCTATCATCATGGATGGTAACGGCAGATGGGCTAAATTAAAAGGGAAAAATCGTCTTTATGGTCACAAAAATGGAATCAAAGCTGTCCAAAAAATTGTGGAATATGCTACAAAAATTAAAATAAAAAATTTAACATTGTACGGTTTTTCAACTGAAAATTGGAATCGCCCAAAAAGAGAGATTGAAACTCTAATGAGTATCTTGATAAATACTTTGAGAAAAGAAATTAATAAAATGATAGAAAACAATGTTCAATTTAAGTGTATTGGCGATCTATCTCAATTGCCTGAAAACGTAATAAAGGAAGTAAAAGAAACAGTGAAAAAAACAAGTAAAAATAATGGTTTAGTTTTAACTTTAGCATTAAATTATGGCTTTAAAAAAGAACTAATCTGTGCTATAAAGAATTTATCTGCTAAGGTCAAAAAAAACTTAATTAGCATCGATAAAATTGATGAAAAAATTTTAAATAATCACCTTCACAGCGGAGAATTACCTTCAGTAGACCTTCTTATCAGGACAAGTGGTGAACAAAGAATCAGTAACTTTTTATTATGGCAAATATCTTATGCTGAATTATTTTTTTCAGAAGTATTCTGGCCAGACTTTGATGAAATACATTTCGAAAGAGCAATCAAAAATTATAGTAACCGAGAGAGAAGATTTGGGAAAACAAGTGATCAAGTCAAAAACTAAAATTTAAATGCGATTTTTTACTTTAACTTTTTTTTTTATTATTAATATCTACTCCCGGAGCTGTTGCTCAAACTTTACAGCTACAAAAAAGACAAAAATATTTAATTGATTCTATTGAAGTTACAGGACTTAAAAGTTTCAATCCACAAACTGTTATCTCTTATAGTGGGCTAAGAAAAGGACAAACAATACAATTTCCAGGCGATCAAGTTAGTTCAGTTATAAATAAACTTTGGAATTTAGATTTATTTAGTGACATTAATTTTTATGCTAAAAACATTACAGAAAAAAGTATCACTTTACAAATTGAAATTGAAGAGCTGCCCACACTTAATGAAGTAAAAATAAATGGAATAAAAAAAAATAAAATTCAAAATATTCTGAAAGAAACTGACCTCGACAAGGGAAAGAAACTTTCTGAAAGCTTCTTAACAAATACAAAAAATTATATTGTCAATAAATTTAAAAAAGAAGGATTTTTAAATACAAAAGTGAATATCAGAAATATTGAAGATTCAACTCAAATAAATACTCTTAACTTATTGATAAATATTGACAAAGGAGAGAGGGTAAAAATTAGTGATATCAACTTCATAGGTAACGAGAAATTTAAGGAAAAGATTCTAGTATCTAAACTTAAAAATGTTAAAGAAAAAAAATTCTACAGATTTTGGAAAAAATCAAAGTATATACCAGATGAGTACAATGAAGACAAAGAAAACCTAATTGATTTTTTTAAAGAAAAAGGATTTAGAGATGCTAGAATATTAAGTGATACCGTTGTATTAAATAAGGATAATACATTAACTATAAATTTTAAGGTTGAAGAAGGTAATAGATATTATTTTGGAAATATAGATTTCATAGGCAATGCTGCATACACTGATAGACAACTTGCAACAGTCTTAGGAATTAAAAAAGGAGATACTTATAATGGAATTCTTCTTAAAGAAAGGATAGCTGATGACACTAAACCCGATGGAGAAGACCTTACAAATTTGTATCAAAACAGCGGATATCTTTTTTCTAATATTAACGCTGTTGAAATTAGTGCCGAGAATGACACTATTAACTTCGAAATACGTATTAACGAAGGAAAATTAGCTTCATTTAATAAAATTTCTGTCGTAGGAAATGACAAAACAAATGACCATGTAATTTTTAGAGAACTTCGAACTAAGCCCGGAGAACTTTACAGTAAGGACAAAGTTGTTAGGACTGTAAGAGAATTAGGACAACTGGGGTTTTTCGATGCTGAACAAATTACTCCTGATTTCAAAAATGTAGATCCAAATTCTGGAACCGTTGACATTGAGTTCGGGCTGGTTGAAGCTGGAGCTAGTCAAATAGAGTTGCAAGGTGGTTATGGTGGTGGGGGTTTTATTGGTACTCTTGGATTTTCTTTTAATAATTTTTCAATGAAGAATATTTTTAATAAAGAATCTTATAAACCAGTTCCCTCTGGAGATGGACAAAGACTTAGTGTTAGATTGCAATCTAGTCAATTTTATAATACTTATAGTTTTACTTTTTCTGAACCATGGCTTGGAGGAAGACAACCCGTACAATTTTCTACATCGTTGTCAAAAACTAACCAATTTAGGTATGATTTTTTTACAGGTAGAGCGGATAAGTCTCAATCTTTTGAAATAAGTAGTATTTCACTTGGTCTTGCAAAAAGATTATCTGTTCCTGATGATTATTTTTTATTGTCTCAAGCAATTACTTTTCAATATTTCAATCTAAAGAATTATTTTACAGGGCTCTTTACTTTTGGGGATGGTGTATCAAATAACATTAATTATACTGTCACCTTATCGAGAAATAATACATATACAAACCCAATATTCCCTCTTGGAGGGTCAAATTTTAGTATCAGCGGTAAGTTTTCTCCGCCCTATTCACTATTCAACAAGGTTGATTACTCCGCGCTAGGAAATAACCCTGAATTCCAGACAGTTGACGCACAAGGTCAAAGGGTTCCTGATCAAAGTAAAATAGATCAAAAAAAGTTTAAATATTTGGAATTTTATAAAATAAAATTTAGTGGAAGCTGGTTTACAAGAATAATTGACAAGTTAGTTCTTAGGACTCAAGTAGATTTTGGTTTTTTAGGAACATATAATAATGAAAAAGGAGATATACCTTTTGAAAGATTTTATGTGGGTGGAGATGGAATGAATAATACATTTGCACTTGATGGGAGAGAAGTAATATCACTTAGAGGTTATCCGAATTTTTCATTATCGAGTAGGGAAGGATCCACAGTTTATAATAAATTTACAGTTGAGCTAAGGTACCCTATAACACTTAAGCCAAGTGCTTCAATCTATGGGACAAGTTACATGGAATCAGGAAGAGGATATCAAGGATTTAGAAATTTTAATCCGTTTAATGCACAAAGATCTGCTGGATTTGGGGTAAGGATTTTTATGCCAGCATTCGGACTTCTTGGAATTGACTTTGCCTATGGGTTTGACAATGCTGACCCCTCAAACAGAACACCAAATGGTTGGGAAACACATTTTACAATTGGACAACAATTTTAATAATTAAAAATGTTTAACAAACTTTCTTTTTCTTTATTTTTTTTGATGGCGTCTACAATTTCTATTGCTCAAAAAGGAGTTAGAATTGCCTACATAGATTTTAACAAAATTATAGTGGAAATTTCAGATTACAGAGAAGCTATCGAAAGTTTAGAATCCAAGGCCCAAAATTGGAATAAAGAAATTGAAATAAAAAAAATGGAGTTAAAAAGCATGGAAGATCAATTAAACTCGGAAAAATTTCTTCTAACTAGCGAGTTAGTAAAAGATAGGGAAGATGAATTAACAATCTATAGAGACGAGATTTTTACTCTTCAAAATAGATATTTTGGAATTAACGGAAACTACATAAGCCAAAGAAATAAGTTAATTAAACCAATACAAGACAGGGTCTTGTCTGTTGTTAGAGAAATTGCGGTTGAAAAAAAGTTTGACTTTGTGTTTGATAGATCATCAGATCTAATTATGCTATATTCGCAAAAAAATTACGATATTAGCGAACTGGTTTTAAGAAAAATTAATAATCAAGAAAAAATTAAAAACAGAAAAGAGGAAATTGAACGAAAAAAACAAAGTAGAAATAAGAAATTATAATTTAACCTCTTAATAAATATATTATATGAAAAAGACTAAATACCTTATTGCGATAATTTTATTTTTAGTAACTCAAATTTCAATTTTTGCTCAAAGTAAAGTTGCTCACATTGACACCCAAAAATTAATCAGTGAGATGCCAGAAGTTATTGCCGCTCAAAAACAATTAGAACAACTAGAAAAAACATATTCTACAGAAATAGAAAATACATATAAAGAATTTCAGACTAAAGCACAAACATATTCTGCTGACGCAGCTAACCAAACAGATGTTACTAATCAAGCTCGTCAAAAAGAATTAGAAACCATGCAACAAAATATAAATCAATATAGAGAAACTGCAGCTCAAGATTTACAAAAAAAGCAAATGGAAATGATGAAACCACTTTATGATAAAGCACGTGAAGCTATTGAAAAGGTGGCTGCTGCTCAGGGATTTGATTATGTATTGGACTCTTCGACTGGTGGTAGCGTAATAATGGCTAAAGGAAAAGACTTAATGACCGACGTTAAATCTGAACTAGGATTTTAATTTACTTATACCAACTTGAGTATATAGTATAATTTTTTGCAATCCTTTCTATTTCTTTTTTCGATTTGGATTGATTAATATCTTTTATTTTTTTAGCTGGAATTCCACCATATACCGAGTTAGGCTCAACCACAGTGTTTTCCAAGATTACACTTCCAGCAGCTATAATCGTATTTGAACTTATTTTGGCATTATCCATTACTATGCTTCCCATCCCTATTAAAACGAAATCATCTATGGTACACCCATGAATAATTGCATTATGCCCCACTGAAACATAGTTACCAACAGATGTCGAAGACTTTTTATAGGTTGCGTGGATTACTGAACCATCTTGGATATTTACATTATTACCGATTCTTATTTTATTTACATCTCCTCTAATCACAGTATTAAACCAAATAGAACAAAAATCTCCTATGACTATGTCTCCAATTATACTAGCATTGTCAGCAAAAAAACAATCTTTACCCCATAATGGTCTTTTACCTAAAACAGATTTTATAAGCATAATTTAATTAAATTTAAATTAAACTTTTTAATTTCGCACTATGGACAAAGTTATAATTGAATCCAATATTGTTAATGATGATTTAGTATCATTTAAATGGAATTTTGACCTAGATGCTGATGATAAAAAATTTAATACTGTAGAAGAAGCTAAAGACTTGCCTTTAGCTAAAGAAATGTTTTATCTACCATTTATAAAATCTGTTTCTATATCAAAAAATGAAATGGTACTCGAGAGATTTGATATAGTATCTTGGGGGGATGTCGTAGATGAAGTTGAAAAAATCATTGAAAAAAAATTACAGTCAATTTTTTCAGATAAATTTAAACTGGATAAAAAAAAAGAAAATATAATTACACTTTACGCTGAAAGTACACCAAATCCAAAAGTGATGAAATTTGTTTGTAACAAACTTTTAACTAAAAAAATATATGAAGTCAAAAGAGATAATTCTAGTAATGAGTCCAAATTTATAAATTCAATTTTTTCATTTGACTATGTTGATCAAGTGTTTATAAATGATAATTATATATCTGTTACTTTAAGTAAAAAGTACAATTGGGATTCACATGTAAATAATTTTAGAGTTTTCTTAAAAGAGAAATTAGAAAAAGAATTTGATTTTAGCCTTGTAGAAAAAAAAGAAGTTGAAAAAAACAATTCTAATAATCAATCCTTAGATAATGTTTCAAGGCAAATTATAAAAGTAATTGATGAATATATTAAACCCTCCGTAGCTATGGATGGTGGGAACATCTTATTTAAACAATATCATCCCAAAAAAAAATTGGTAGAAGTAGTTTTACAAGGAGCTTGTAGTGGTTGTCCATCCTCGACAATTACTTTAAAAAATGGTATTGAAAATATGTTAAAAGAAATGGTACCTGGGAAAGTAGATACTGTATCTGCAATCAACGGATAGAGATCAATTTTTTAATTTTTTAAGTAATTATTTTTCAGATAAAGAGGTTCACAATAAGCTAAATTAGCATAATTTTTTTTTAAAAATTTAGTGTAAGAGATTTCACCCATTTCTTTTGAAGACGGGTTGGATATTTCAATTATATATTTGAATTCGTTTGAATTGAAAATACTTTTACATTTTTCAGCTCCATTTCCAAAAACAACCTTCTTTTTATTTGGAAAGTCATGAAAAAAATCTTCTGAAAGAATTCTTGAAGTTGGAGATTTTAGTAGTTTATGATTTTTATCAAAAACCGAAAAGTATACTTCCATTCTTCTAGCATCAAACATCGGAACTAAAATTTCTTCATTTGTTGTTTTATACTTGTGCGCAAGAATTTCAAGGCTATTAATTGTAATTAAAGGTATATCTTTTGAATAACATATACCTTTTGCTGAGGATAAACCTATCCTCAGCCCAGTAAAGGACCCTGGCCCAATGCCAACTGATACAGCCATTAGTTGGTCATATTCAATCTTTGAATTAACCATGGACTCTTCTATAAATGAATGCAGAAATTCGCTATGCTTGTACCCTTCACCGTCAGACTCTTTTGTGTATATTATTTCATTTTCGTTTGATATGGATACTGAGCAATTTGTTGATGAAGTTTCTAAACAAAGAATATAATTTTTCATGAAATAAAATTACATACTAATGGGTATTCCAAAATAAAACTCTAATACTTTTAATTTAAATATATAATCATATTTAGAACGTATTTCATCAGAAACCGACGTATCATAAGACTGTTTAATTTGGAGGTAGTTAAANCTGTCAATTATTCCTTCGTCAAATCTATCCTTAGAATTGTTAAANGAGGTTANTCTTGCATCTTTAGTTTTTTTTGCTGCTTCATANAGAGTNTAAGCNCCNTTTGTNTCGTTAAAAGCTTGATTAATAGTNGTTTCNAGNTCTAATTTTTGTTGCTCCATTAAATTTTTTGATCTTTCAAGATTAATTTTTGATTGCCTAAAATTATTTCTATTTCTTAAACCATTAAATATTGGGATGTTCAATTGAATTCCAAAATTATGTCCATCATTAATTCCCAACTGATCAAAAACTGANAGAGGCCCAATAACTTCNNGTATTTCTCTATTGGTGNTAACAACTTCTCCACTGCTTCTTACAAATCCTATCGGGATTTCTTGAAATTCNCCAGAGCCTCTAATCCTGTCTGCATANGATANTCTAGTNCTAAAANTATAAAAACCTACAANTGATGGTAAAAGATTACCTTTTGCTAATTTAATATCTGCTTCTGCTATTTCAACATTTGCAATTGCAAGTTTTATATCATTNCTAAATGATANGGCTTTTNNAAAAATTTTCTTTGGCNCTTCTTNCATTATTTNTGANAAAGGCACATCCAAATNTTCAGTNAAAATATCAAAGNNTTCGTAGTCNGTAATGAGTAGCAATTGNGCCAGGTTTATTTTNGAGAGTCTTAAATTATTANTNGATAANACTAGATTTTGNTCNTGGGANGCAACTTCCGCNATTANATCTATACGGTCATTTTCAATTAAAATTCCAGCTTCAACTAAATTNGNTGTTCTTTCCAATTGTCTTTTAACTANATCTANTTGTGTTTTCTGTACATTTACAATCTCTTTATTGAACATAATCTGCAGATANGCGTTTGCGACAAGCAGNTTGGTATCATCCATTATGTCTTCAATCTGATATTGTCTGGCCAGCAAAGCTAAATTCGCTCTGTAGAGTTGAATAAAATTTTGTTTTCCTCTATATATATCAACTCCCAAACTTAAATTGCCTGATGAAAATTGTGTTGTCATGTTCTCAAATAAACCAGTAGTAATATTTTGGTTTAAACCAATATTCCATGAATGATTTGCATTAAAGTTAATAGTTGGCAAAAAATTCGCTTTAGCGGTTTTTTTGTCAATTAATGCATCCTCATAGTTTAACTGACCTTGTTTAACTGAAATNTTTTTCTCAATCGCCAATTCAATNCATTCTTCAAGGGTCCATACTTTTGGTTGGCCAATTAATTTCTGGTAAGTTAGAGCAACTATTAAAACAATTAATATNTTATTAATTCTCATCTTTGTCATCTGTATCNGTTTCACTTTCNAGNTTTTCAGTTTGTGTTCTGTTCCAAACTTTTACCCTATCGTTTAAATTAATCCCTGATATGATTTCAACATTTATTCCATCAGAAATTCCAATTTCAATATTTTTTCTTTTGAATTTTTGATCTGAAGTTTCAATCTCAACATAAGGNTTGTCCGAATCTTTATCAAACTGAAGTAATGCTTCAGAAATACTTAANACACTGTCTTTCCTNTCAAGNATAAAGGAAGCATTGGCACTATAGCCTGCCCTAATGGTAAACTCCTTATCTAACTTTAAATCCCCTTCTATCTTAAATTGAACAATACCTTCTTCTTCATTTCCTTTGGGAGCAATAAATTTTAATTTTGCATCAAAAAACTTATCATCTATTGCACCTAAANTTACCTTCAATGGCATACCTAAAAACATTTTGTCTACATCTGTTTCATCTACTTTCCCTTCGAAAATCATTTTGTTTAAATCAGCAATAATAGCAATTGTAGTTCCATTGTTAAAAGAATTACTTTCAATTACCTGATCTCCTTCCTTAACAGGTATCTCTANAACAGTTCCAGGNACAGTTGCTCGAACATCTGTATTTGCAGTAGCGAGTCCTCCAGCAGATCCAGATTTTATAATTTTAAAATCGTTTTCAGCATTTATCAAATCTTGTTTTGACCTGTTAAAGTTCAATTTTATGTCCTGAAATTCCTTAATTGATATAATTCCTTTTTTCATCAAATTTTGATTTCTTTTAAAATCAATTTCAGAGTTTTTAAAAACTAGTCTTGCATTTGCTAGTCGACCTTCAGCACTATTAAGTTGTCCTTCATCAGGAACAATTTTTATTTTAGCGATAATATCTCCTTGTTTAACAAAGTCGCCTTCTTCAACAAAAATTTGACTCAGAATTCCTTGTACTTGAGGTTTAATTTCAACTTCATCTTCAGGAATGACTTTACCAGTTGCTACTGTTTTTCTCTCAATATTTGTTATGAATGGAGAATTTGTTTCATAAGTTATATTTCCCTTGCTATTTGATTTTATAAAATAGGCGATAGAAAATAAACCTGAAAAAACGACAGTAAATAATAATAAATAGCGGATGATTTTTTTCATAATTTAAATTTATTCTTCTCTTAATGCATCAATTGGTTTAATACTTACAGCTCTTTGTGCTGGGATTAAACCGATTAGTGTTCCAAGAGAAATAATGATTAATAATGCGGCCAAAATAAATGAAATCGGAACAGTTGGATTGGTATATGGAAAACTATCAATATCCGTTGTGGCTACATTAATACCATAAAGTACTAACCCGCCTAATATAATTCCAAAAATTCCAGACACCAGAGTTAAAAACACGGACTCTAATATTATTTGAGTTTTCACCTCAGACGGAGTAGCTCCTATTGCTCTTCTAACACCTAATTCTTTAGTTCTTTCTTTAACCGATATCAATAAGATATTCCCAATTCCAATAACACCTGCAAGTATTGTAGCTATTCCGACGATAATTGAGAGAAGTGTCATTCCTTTAGAAAACCCTTTAATTTTATTGAATATTTCTCCTAAGTTGAAACCGCTAATTGCTCTTTCATCTAA
>NHEX02000057.1 GCA_002171475.2 Flavobacteriales bacterium TMED96 | reverse complement strand
ACATCGTAAGATAAATTCAATGATTTTAATCTTACATAATCACCTTCATACAGATATCTACTATTTGGTCTCTGATTTGAAGATTGGTTTCCACCCCATCTGTGTTTTGGAAATTCGGCCACTTGACCTGGTGTAGTCCATCTGTTATTGAACGCATAAGTTGTTGTACTTCTTGGAGTAAATCTTCCATCTCCGTGAATAACCCATCCAGGGTTAAAATAGAGATAATTACCAAAAGAATAATTAAATGTCATACCAAGTGAAAAACTTTTGTATTGAGCATTTAAATTAAATCCACCGTAAAAGTCTGGTGTAGCAGATTTTCCTTCCATATACACTCTTTCGGTATCCCCAACACGATTGGTTGTTGAATTATAATTAATTGTCCCATCTGCATTTACTAAATACCAAAGAGGATCTCCGTTTGCTGGATCAACGCCTGCCCACGGGAAAAGGAAATATTCTTGAAAGTCCCTACCTTGTTCTCTTTTCTTAGTAGACACTACTATTGGCTCAGGTAAGTAAGTGATTTCGTTTTTAAGTGTGGTGGTATTGAAATTTATCCCTAAAAAGGCCTCAGAAGTCTGAATAATGTCGATACCTAAATCAATTTCAATACCTGAGTTTTTCATATCACCAATATTTTGCGCCACAGAAGTAAACCCAGTAGTTAATGAAAGAGGTCTATCTAAAAGAAGATCAGATGACAATCTTTCAAAATATTCTGCATTTAAAGTGATTTTATTATTTAAGAATGTAGCATCAATACCTATGTTGAAGTTTTCTTGTGATTCCCAAGTAAGCAAGTTATTTGAAACTTGAGAAGGAGCTGCTCCAGGATTTCCATCATAATCTCTAGTGAATCCCCATAAACCTGCCCAATCAAAGTTTCCAATACCCGCGTTACCAGTAGTTCCAAAACTCCCTCTTAATTTTAAGAAATCAATAACAGGAACACTTTCAATTAGCCTTGTCATATTCCAACCAACACCGATTGATCCAAATGTTCCCCATCTTTGTTCTGGACCAAACCTTGAAGAACCGTCTCTACGAAAAGACATAGAAAGAAAATATTCGCTATTGTAATCATAGTTTGCTCTCGCAAAATAGGATTGAAAAGCATAATCAGATCTAGCACTGTAGGCCGTGGTTGGATTTGCAGCACTCGCAGCAAATTTTAAATCAGGGTGAGAAAAACCTTCACCTGTGAGTTCAATTGTTCTTGTCTTAACTTTTTGAGCTTCGTATGCAGCGAAAAAATTCATATTATGATTTCCCGTATCTCTAGGAGTAAATTGGATACTTTGGGTACCTAGCCAGTTAGTTTGTGATATTCCTCCTTCATTGGCATAACCACCAATTCTTCGGCCATCTCCATATCTACCATTTTGGAAAAGATATTCATCTACTTTTAAAAGATCGAAGCTCCAGTCAGACTTTATAATTAAGCCATCCATAATTTCATAAGAAACTTCAAAAACATCTGTTAATCTCATTTGAGCCAGCTCTCTTTTATCATCATAAAGGTGTCCAACTGGGTTGTTACCCCCCATAAAGAAGTTTTTGTGTTCTCCGTAGAATCTTCCAAACTCATCATAAATAGGAACAGTAGGTGCCATCAAATAGGCTAAATAAAATGGAGCCTGCCATCTGGTACCGTCAGTAATTCCTCTTTGATCGAAAGTAGAAACATTTACATTATTACTAATTTTAAATTTGTCAGTAAGCTGAGCATCAATATTTAAACGTGATGAAAACCTTTCAAATTTATTCTCTTTGACCATACCATCGTTGTCAAAATAGTTAGCAGAACCAAAGTAAGTTACTTTTTCTGAGCCACCGCTGAAACTAAAATCATATTCTTGTACAATTCCTGTTTGGGTCATTTCGTCTAACCAGATTGTATTATAATTTTGCCCTGCATCATTCAAAGGGAACTGATTAGCAAAAAGCTCTCTTGCTGCATCGGGAGAAGTTCCTCTTGCTATATATCCCTCGTAGTGAAGCTGTTGATATTGTTCAGAATTAAGACCCCTTAAAATGCCATCATAAGCAAATTCTTGGGTTCCGTATCTTGCTCTAAGTGTAAATTTTGGATCACCCGCTTTACCACTCTTGGTTGTTATTAAAACTACACCATTTGCACCTCTAGAACCGTAAATAGCGGTTGAGGCAGCATCTTTTAAAACAACTAAACTTTCAATATCGTTGGGATTTATTGAACCCAATACATTTGAGCTTCTTCCCCCATTAGAGAAGTCAGTTGTAGAAAGAGATCCAGATGTAATTGGCATTCCATCGATCACGTACAAAGGTTCGTTACTTGAGCTAATAGAACCTATACCTCGAACTCGAATCGAAATTCCCGCACCAGGGGCACCGTCGTTGGAAACTACCTGAAGACCAGGAGCGGCTCCTTGAAGTGCACTCTGAAAAGTGGCAGCAGGCTGCATTTCAAGAGTTTCTGCACTAATAACTGCTACTGCACCGGTGAATTTTTCACGACTACTAGTCCCATAACCTGTTACGATAACTTCTTGAAGTTCAGTAGATGATGTCATTGTGACATCAATTGTATCTTGACTTCCAACGGTTACTGTTTGGCCTTCCATCCCAATATATGAGAACTCAAGAACGTCGCCCTCAGATGCTTCGATAGAATAATTACCATCGAAATCCGTAGTTACGCCAGTTGATGAACCTTGAATAATTATGGTTGCACCAGGAAGCGGACCTTGGTCATCTGAAACAGTACCATTGATTGTCTTTTGTGAAAACCCATAAAAGGTTGTCATCAAAGAAATTAATAGTATATAAAAATTTTTCATAAAATAAACGTTAATTTAAGTTGATTAAAAAGTGAAAGTAGTGATAAATTTTCAAATTTCTTATCCCGCAACGGGAAGAATTTGAAAGATTTAATTTATCCCAAAAATTTTTGTCAATTTTCTAAAAATCTATGTAAATCTTTAAAGAAAAACAGATAATTTTTCTAGATTTTTGCATTAACTATAAAATCGATTATTTGATAATAAACATCCTTAGGGGTAAATTTTCCATTTGTTTTTTCTCTAAAATTCGTTTTATGTGCAAATACCAATCTCATTCCAGGTATTACTGTTATAAATTGACCTCCATAACCATGAGCTGAAAAAGAATTTTTATATCTATTATCTCCTTTAAACTCGTCAAAGGTCCACCACATATAACTGTAACCAAATTTTGGACTTAAGCTCTTAGAATTACTTCTTCTTTTAGTAACTGTATCTTTTGGGGTTATTTGTGTAACAATTTTTTTCAACCACTTTTTTGAAAACAATTGTTTTCCATTCCATTCCCCGTTATCTAACATTAATTGTCCAATTTTCGCCATATCTCGCGTGGATAAGTACATGTGGTAAGCAGGATACTTTGATTTAGTCAAGTCACCACTTTTCTTTTGTAATTTAAAATCCCAATCTTCAAATCCAACAGGTTTTGCAATTTGTTCTTCAAGTTCCTTATAGATTGAATTACCAGTAAGTTTTTCAAAAATAAATCCAATTGCATTGAAATCCCAATTGTTGTACAAGTAGTATGTTCCAGGCTTAACACTCCCTCTTTTTAAAATATTTCTAGTATCATAGCCACTGTTTGAAGCGACATGAAACACACCTGATCTTGCTGTTGCCAGATGGTCTACTGTCGCTGATTTTTCAATTTCCATCAATCCCTCAATGTCATCTATTTCTAGTTCGTCAAGAGTTTTGTTAAGATCTATCGTACCATTTTCAACGTATTTACCCATCAACATTGCAAGAATACTTTTTCTACAAGAAGCAATATAACTTATATCTCGAATGTCACCGTATTGATAAATTTTCTTACCATCTGATATTACAACCAAACCTGAAGTGTTCGAGTTTTCTTTGATAAATGCAGTTAAGTTATCTAGTTTCTTCTCATCAAAACCTGCCTCCTCATATGATGAATATTCTTTCCATGGTTGACTTTTAATCAATTTGGTATCTGTCTCGCACCTGATAAAAAGTAGAAAAACAACCATGAAATAATTTTTAAGTCTCATGGGTTTAATTTTTGTTGAAAGGATATAATTCATCGATTGGTCCAAATTTGTAATCTAATGCATCCAATCTAGTGGTACCAACAAAATCCCCTAATGCATCAACTACCATTACAGTTTTTGAATAGCCAGTTTCATCAAAACCTCTCCTGAAATGAACCCTTGACTTAACAACAATAACATCAAAATCGTCTGGATTTAATTCTCCAAACCTAATTTCAGATGGCCTGATAACCTGTTCATAGGTTGGAACTATAATTACGGTATTTCCTTTCCCAAATTTCACAACAGCTATTTTATCATATCCAAAGTGCGAACCAAAGAATAAAATTTCTCCAGAAATTCTGACTGGTACCCCAGCTTGAATTCCTGTGTAACCTCCAACTTTATAGTCAAATTTATCCCCCTTTTTGGCACCCTTTTGAGACAAATCTTCCAAGACATTTTCATCTCTTAAAGTTGCAATTAGAAATTTTTCAACATCTTGCTCAATTAATTCTTTTGTTATCCATGTTGCATCTCCTTGGCGATCAGAATAATCTCCTAACGCAACTGGACCTTTCCCGTTTTGTATTGCCATTTTAGTTTTTTTAACAGCTTGTTTGGGTACTAAAAAAGAACCGCCCGCAAATTCTTTTTTCACTCTTAGAAAATAATCATTCATATCATCTGCAATTGAGTCAGCAAGTTGTTGGTTGTTATTGGTAACTACATGAATCGTTGCACCGATATCTGGCACATCAGACCACGGAAAACCGAAAAAAACACTAACAAAAACATCTTTATTTCTGTTTTCCCATCTTCTAGCCCTTTCCATAATCGAAGAAGCAGGTTCAGCTCCAGTCCATTGAAGTACAGTTGCAGTTAGTACACCAGGCTTTCTAGTTGCAGTTGTTGATTTAAATTTATTTTTAACAGACCTATATAAAAAATTCGCCGATCTTTCTCCCTGTAATGGTGCATCATAATGTGGAAAACGTTTTGTAACAAACGCCGCATTAGCCCATTTTAAAAACTCACCATCTTCATTACCATGTAGATCAAAAGTGCCGGAGATAGGAATATCAGGCCCAACTAATTCTCTAACTCTTTTTGCAATTTCAGCCTCTGGTCTTGGGACATCTCTTGTTGCCATTGCGCCATGAAGAGAAAGTTGAACTGCATCAACAGGCAAATTTGATTTTAGATCATCAAGAATTATTTTCATGAAATGTTCAAAACTTTTTTGGGTATTCCAACTTCTAGAGGAACCCCCAAAAACACGGTCAGGTGAATTAATTCCAATTAACTCAACATCTTTAAATAAGCTTGCCTGATGAACAAATCCTCCGGTATATCCTCCAGATTTTAGTAATTCTTCACCTGAAACGTATGGTACTCTTTTGCTCCAATCTTCTATCGTAGTGTCACCTCCAGGGCAAAATGTACATGTTTCATGAGAGAATTGAATTATAGCAAACCTGAATTTTTTACCATCATTACAAGAATAAGTAGTTACTACAAGAAAAAGAAGAATAAAAAATTTAGTTTTAAGTATTTTATCGGTCATATTTTTCATACTCATATTTTTTGTCTAGTGCATATTTAGCAAACCATTCTAACTCAGAATTTATTTTGGTCAGCCTGTGGCTTAGTTTTCTCCAACCATGTGGTTCTCCAGGAGCAATAAGTAATTTAGTTTCAACACCCAAACTTCTAAGTGCTCTAAATAATTCTATTGATTGAGGTGGTGGAACTCTTGGATCGCTTCCACCAACTAGGACCAAAGTTGGAGTTTTTACTTTGTGGATGTCTTTTAAGGGTGAATTATTCCAATAAACATCTATAGGGGCTCCCTTTTCCCAAGGAGTTCCTCCAAACCAAGCGGTTCTATTAAGTCTTACATCACTTTGAGCATACATACCAATCCAGTTGACAGCTCCAGCACCTGAGGAGGCAGCTTTAAATCTGTTTGTATGGGTGATAATTTTGTTTGTCATATGGCCTCCGGCACTCCACCCCATTTTGATTAATTTATCTGGATCTGCTATTCCTTTATCAATCAAATAATCAACCCCAGTCATTACATCTAAATGTGATTGATTAAAATAGCTACCTACCATGTCTCGCAAGAAGTCATCCCCATAGCCAGTGCTTCCACGATAATTTGGTTGTAAAACCACGTATCCTTCGCCGGTTAAAACAGCATTGTATCTAGTGGCACTTCTAGAAAACCCAAACTTATCTGATGATCTAGGACCTCCATGAGTTTGAACAACTAGAGGATATTTTTTAGTCTCACTAAAGTTGTGAGGTAAGTATAATACTCCTTCAACACCTACACCATCCTCTCCATTCCAAGAAATAAGCTTTTGGATAGGTAAATTAAATTCTCTTACAAGATAATCATAATGGGAAGTTATTTTTTTTTGGTTTTTTCCAAGTGAGTATATATCACCAGGATTTTTAATTGTATTAATTCCAAAAACATGTAAGTTTTTATTAGAGTTGTAATCCCAATTAGTTAGACTATGATTTCCTTTTGTGATTTGCGAAAAAGTATTTTTCAAAACATTCATTTTCCAAAGTTGAGTAAAGGCACCCATGTTAACCAAAATAAATAGTTCCTCGTTCTTATTTGAGAATTCAAATGAATAAATTTCATAGTCAAAATCTTTAGAAATGATTTTAGGTAAACCTGATCCATCAGTGGAAACCTCAAAGAGATTCCTATTATAATATTCTTCAAAATTTTCATTACAGTCTGCTATAAATAACACTTTATCACCGTTGGGAGAAATTTTTGCTGAAGACTCGCTAATTGAATTATTTGTGAGTTGAATTTCTTTTGACAATTCCATGTCCATTATCCACAACTCACTAAGAGATCTAAATTCAAGAAACGGATTAGGTCCTTTTTGAAGGAGAATTTTTTTATTATCATCAGATAAATCATAGTTTAAAACTGAAAAGTCTCCATCGGTAATTCTTTCTTCCTTTCCATTTAAATCAATTCTCCATAAATGTCTCTGCTTTTTATTATTATCAAAGCTATATACATCGTAGCCCTCTTTTTCTGCAGTAATTTCATCTTTGCTTTTCGCATCACTAGCCAAGAAATAAAGATATTTTGAGTCTTTAGACCATTTTACATTACTAACTCCCGTTCTGTGATTTGAAAGTTTTTTTGCCGAACCAATTTTGGTTGGGAGCAGATATATTTGATTGTTTCTAGAATTAAATTCATCGTCTTCATTATCTACAAATCCGTCTTTTGATGACGTAAAACTTATCCATTTTGAATCAGGTGACCATTCAGGATTGCCAATCCCTTTTTTCTCAAATGTAATTTTTTGGGATATTCTATCACTTAAATTTGCCAACCATAAATTGGGAATTTGTTTATTTTCTTTCCAATTACTTTCAGACAAAATATATAGTATTTTACTACTGTTAGGTGACAAAGAAACATTAGATATACCTGGAATATTTAAGAAGTCAATTATAGACATGTCTTTTTTTTGTGAGTAAATTATCTGACTCGAGAACAGAATAAAAAGTGCGGTTTTAAATAATTTAAGTTTGAACATAGAGTTAATTTTTAAAAATGTTAATTAATTCGTAAGGGAGTTTTCCAAAAGGAGCTTTTGACATATTTGCCATAATTGAAACTACCAAACTGTCTTTTGAAGAAAACACAAAAGTAGTACCTCCAACCGATCCTCCAGTATGCCCTAGGTATCGGTTATCTTTATCATCGTATCTTATTCTCCAACCAATTCCATAGTTGGTTTTCTCATCGTTTGGAAGTTTTTGGGAATTTGTCATTTCCTTTACTGTTTCTGGCAAAAGAAAATCAGTGTAAAGGACTTTCCATGTAAAGTTGGCTATATCCTGTGTGGTTGATACATAGCCACCTCCAGCCCATTTCCAGCTGTTATTCACATTTGGACAAAGAACAATATCTCCAAAATCATTTTTTTCATAAAATGAAACCTTTTCTTTCAATTTTAAATCAATTTCTTCAGCGAAAGTTTTGTCAAGCTGAAGCGGATTTAATATCTCGTTTTTCATAAGTTCAATGAAATTTTCTCCATATGCTTTTTCCATTGCTAGACTTAGCAAAGTCCAAGCATGAGTAGAATAACTGTATTTTCTGCCTGGTTCAAAAAGCAGGCTGTCATTAATAAATATGTTTAATGCATCGGAGGTATTTTCATAATTTAAATTCTGGTTCATATCATAACCATCTCTATAGTGTCTGATACCTGACAGGTGTCCAGCTATTTGTCTTAAAGTAATCTTTTTTTTATCAACTGGTAAATCTTTAATGTAAAACCCAACTGAACTATCAATCTCAATTTCTTTTTCTTCATACATTTTCATTAATGCAGTTCCAGCTAAAGTTTTAGAAAAACTCCCTATCCTGAATATAGAGTTTTTTGGATTTGCATTAATTTTTTGTTCTATATCTGCATATCCAAACCCTTTAGAATATTCTATGTTACCATCTTCATTTAATATTGTAACTGATAACCCTGGAATTTTATTTTTTTCAATAAAAGTGTTAATTAAATTGTACGCTTCTTTTTCCTTTTCATTCAATTTTTTATCGGAACAAGAAATTAATACAATAAATGAAGTTAAAATTAAATTAAAAAGATTTATTTTCATAAATGGTAAGTGTTGTATTAAAAGTAGTAATATGAAAAATTAAAAGCAATAAATATTTAATAATCACCTATATAAATATCATGAAGTTTTCAATTTATACTGTTCCTTTGAAAAAAAAATACCCTTTACAGATAAGTCGAGGAATAAAAGATCAATCAGTAAATGTATTTTTAAAAATTAAAGATGGAAAATTTACTGCTTGGGGTGAGTCTGCACCGGGAAAAAGTGAAAATGCTGATACAGCTCAAATTGTTAAAGAGCAACTTAAGAATTTTATTTCAACTAATATAGAAAATGAATCTATCGATGAACTTTACAATCGGGCTATGGAAATGAAAATTGCACCTTGCGCATATGCATCGATAGATATGGCTTTTTGGGATCTAAAGGCTAAAAAAGCAAACAAACCTTTATATAAATATTTAGATTTACCAAAACCAAGTCAACCAACATCTGTAACTATTGGTATAAATCCAGTAGAAGTAATTATAGAAAGAATCCCGATAATTTTGAAAGACAATAAATTTAAATCTCTAAAAGTTAAGTTAGGAAATCCTTTAGGCCTAGATGCAGATAAAGAGATGTTTGATGCGGTATATAAAATTTCAAAAAACCACAATGTGAAACTCAGAGTAGATGCAAACGGGGGATGGGACGTAAACCAAACAATTGAAATGATGGATTGGTTAAGTAGGCGAGAAGTTGATTATATAGAACAACCATTAAAAGAAGGGAATGAATCCGATTTAAAATATATTTTTAAAAAAAGAAAACTCCCTATTTACCTTGATGAATCTTGTAGATATGCCAATCAAATTCCAACATGGGCTAAATATGTCGATGGAATAAATCTAAAATTAATGAAGTGTGGTGGAATCACAGAAGGATTAAAAGTCATTAATACTGCAAGGGCTCAGGGACTCAAAACTATGATAGGATGTATGTCCGAATCTTCGCTTTCGATTGCCGCCTCTGCTTCAATAAGTGGCATTATCGACCACATTGATTTAGATTCTCATTATAATTTAAATCCAGATCCTTCAACCGGTACCAATTTAATTAATGGAATAACATCCGTATCAGAAAATCCTGGACACGGTGGAGAACTAAAAAAAACTTACTATGCTTAAAAGAAGTCATAAGGTAGCTGTTTACATGGAAGGTCATATTTACAGTGAATATGGTAAAATGGGAATGGGAGTGTTAAGATATCTAGAAAATAAAATAGTATGTGTTATTGATTCAAAATACTCGAAAACAGATATTAATGACCATTATCCCAATTTAAAACCCGTTCCGATTGTAAATGATTTAGAATCTTCCATCCAACTAAAAGCTGAAGTTTTGATACTTGGTATAGCTCCTAGTGGAGGGAAGGTCCCAACTGATTGGTATCCTGTGATTAAAATGGCATTATCAAAAGGATTATCAATAATTAATGGTTTGCACGATCTTTTAGAAAATCGTTTTAAGAATCTTGTTTCAAAAAAAAATCAATGGATTTGGGATGTAAGGGTATCAAATTTTATCCCTGAAATTGCCACCGGTAAAGCAGCTAAATTAAATAATAAAAGGCTTTTGATGGTTGGAACTGATATGGCATGTGGTAAAATGACTACAGCCTTAGAAGTTTTGACATGGTCAAAACAAAATAAATTAAAAAGTGGATTTATTGCAACCGGTCAAATTGGTATAACAATAACTGGAGACGGAATCCCCCTTGATGCCTTTAAAGTTGATCATGCCTGTGGAGCAGTAGAAAGGAAAGTACTAGAATATGGTAAAAATGATTTAATAATTATAGAGGGCCAGGGTTCATTACTCCATCCTGGTAGTACCGCGACACTACCATTAATAAGAGGGTCATGTCCAACTCATTTAATTTTATGTCACAGGGCTGAAAAACGAAACTTAAGATATCCTGAAAATATTCAAATACCTAACCTCAAAAAGTTTATTGAATTAAATCAAAATCTTGCTCATGTTTTCGGTGCTTTCCCAGCGTCAAAGTGTATAGGAATTTCTTTGAATACATCAAAATTAAATGAAAAAGAAGCTCATAAAATAATTAATGAAACAAAAGAAATTACAGGTCTACCTGTTACAGATCCAGTTCGTTTTGGGGTAGAAAAAATCTGTAAAGACCTATTAGTTTATTGAGCATAATTACTTCCAATTGAGATGTTTCAGAAACCTATGCTTTTGTTGCAGACAAGCTTTAATAAACAAATAAATTTTAACTTTTTTTTCTTTTAAAACTCCTTTTAAAGTTAAAATTTTTACTAGATCGCTTTCTGGATTCTACTTTCAAATTATCTCCTTGCTTCTTTGCAGTCTTAATTTTAGGTGCTGAAAACCTGGGTTTCTTTGTATTTTTTTTTTCCTTTCCTATCTCAAGTCTATCAATATTTTTTTGATTGTGAAAAGGGTGATCTAAAATCACTTGTATTCTTTGTTTAATTAGCTTTTGAATATTTTTTAAGAAACTTTTCTCTGAGCTTGAGCAGAAAGTAATAGCTTCACCGGTTTCTTGAGCTCTACCTGTACGTCCAATCCTATGGATGTAGGTTTCCGGGACGTTCGGTATATCATAGTTTATAACCAATGACAACTTACTCACATCAATTCCTCGGGCTGCAATATCGGTAGCAACTAGTATGGAAAACTTGTTTTTTTTAAAGCGCTGTAATGTTTTTTGTCTTGAGTTTTGAGATTTGTTTCCATGAATTGCTTCAGACTTAATATTAGATTTTCTTAAAAACCTTACAATTTTATCTGCGCCGTGTTTAGTACGGGAGAATATTAAAGTTGAAATATTTTTTTTTTTAGCAATCAAATACTTTAGTAAATCAACTTTATCGGATTTACTGACATAATATAAATACTGAGAAATTTTCTCAGCAGTAGTCTTTTCTGGTTCTATAGCCACACGTTTGGGGCTAAATAATATTTGTTTTGATAACTCTATTATTGTTTTTGGCATTGTTGCTGAAAAAAATAAAGACTGTCTTTTTGTGGGAAGTTTTGTAATTATCTTTTTGATATCATGGATAAAACCCATGTCAAGCATCTGATCTGCTTCATCTAACACAAAGTATTTTATTTTGTTTAGATGAACATAACCTTGTGCAATTAAATCAAGAAGACGTCCAGGGGTAGCTACTAAAATATCTGCTCCGGTTCTTAGAGCACTAGTTTGCTTATGTTGACGAATACCACCATAAATAACAATACTTTTATTGCCTGTATATTTTGAGTAATCAGTAATATCATCGTTAATCTGAATTGCGAGTTCTCTTGTAGGGGAAATAATAAGGGCTTTGAGTATGCGTTTACCCTTTCTGTTAGACCTTGTTAAGTAAAGTTGTTGCAAAAGAGGTATAACAAATGCAGCAGTTTTACCCGTCCCTGTTTGTGCGCAACCAAGTAAATCTCTGCCCTCAAGAAGTGTGGGAATAGCTTCTGCTTGAATTGGTGTTGGTTTTTTGAATCCTTGATCCTCGATTGCTTTTAGTATTGGAGCGATAATCTCCAAGTTAGAAAATGTCATTAGTGCGAAGGTAACTCTAAGGTTTCAATAATAAACCTAAATTCACTATTAATTATTTTTAAATAACTTAAAAAAAACATTAAATATATTATTCCTTCTTAATCAAAATTTAGAAACGTTCTTTGAAAATAGTGATATACATGTCAAGAATAAGTTAATGAGTTCGATATTTGAAAAAAAGATAGAATTTAACGGCAAAAAGTATCGAATCCCAATCATTAAGAAAGGATTCTATTATATCTAAGTCAATATCAAGGTGTTAGAAGTGTTAGAAACTAAAAAGGAGACGAAATTTCAAAAATCTCCCCATTTGTACTCGGAGCGGGACTTGAACCCGCACGGCCGCAATGGCCATTGGATTTTAAGTCCAACGTGTCTACCAATTCCACCATCCGAGCTGGACTATGAGCGAAAGACGGGATTTGAACCCGCGACCCTCACCTTGGCAAGGTGACGCTCTACCACTGAGCTACTTTCGCAAAAGCAAACAAAGTTAAAATTAATTTTTAATTGAGGACAATATGTTTTTATCCTTTGTCCATTTTTTTTTTCAACTTATTTAGAATTAGAAGAGCTTCTAAGGGTTTTAAATTGTCAATATCAATTTTTAAAATTTCTTGTTTTAATTCTTCACCTAAAGGATCTTCAGGTGAAATAAAACTGAGCTGCATTTCCTTTTTTTTATTTGATAAAGATTTTTTTCTGTCTGAAATGTTACGACTTTTTTCTAAAAACTTTAATTTTTGATTTGCTATTTCTATTACTTGCTTTGGAAGACCAGCCATTTTAGCTACATGAATTCCAAAACTATGTTCACTTCCTTCAGGTTCGAGTTTTCTTAAAAAAAGAATGTTATTGTCATTTTCCATTACAGAAACATTAAAATTTTTAATTCGCTCAAATTTATCCTTCATTACATTTAATTCATGATAGTGGGTAGCAAATAATGTTTTTGGTTTGAATGGATGTTCGTGAAGATATTCTGTAATAGCCCATGCTATTGATATACCGTCATAGGTACTTGTACCCCTTCCAATTTCATCCAATAAAATTAAACTTTTTGAAGTTAAATTATTTAGTATTGCGGCAGCTTCATTCATCTCAACCATAAACGTTGACTCTCCTTTAGAGATGTTGTCGTTAGCGCCTACACGAGTAAAAATTTTATCAGTAATTCCAATGTTTACTTCTTTAGCTGGCACATAGCTTCCGATTTGTGCCATAATAATTATTAGAGCAGTTTGTCTTAAAATAGCAGACTTACCAGACATGTTAGGCCCACTTATCATCATTATCTGTTGTTTAACTTGATCAAGTTCAATATCATTAGGAATAAATATTTCACCATCCTCAAGATTTTGTTCTATGACAGGATGCCTTCCTTGAATTATTTTAATATTATTTGACTTATTAAAAACAGGTTTACAGAAATTAAATTTAGAAGCGGCAAGGGCAAAACTTAAAAAACAATCAATTTTCCCAATTAAAATTGAATTTACCATGATACCCTCAAGATGCTCTTGAAGAGAATTTAATAGTTGAGAGTAATAGTTCAGTTCCAATTCTTGTATTTTTTCTTCAGCACCTAATATTTTCGTTTCGTAATTTTTTAAATCCTCATTAATATATCTTTCTGCGTTTACAAGTGTTTGCTTTCTGACCCATTCATTTGGAACTTTTTCTTTATGAGTATTTCTCACCTCAAAATAATATCCAAAAATGTTGTTGAAGCCAATTTTTAATGAAGGAATATCGTTTTCAAGCAATTCTTTTTTAAGAATTTTATCAAGCATTGATTTTCCATCTTTAAGAAGAAACCTTAATTCGTCAAGTTCTTTAGAAAAACCGTTTGCGATAAAATTTCCTTTTGAAATTGAAACGGGAACATCTTCTTTAATTGTTTTTTCAATTTTAGAGAAAATGGTGTTACATGTAACTAATTTTTTTCCAGTTTTAACGATTAAATCATTACTGTTTTTTTCAAATATTTTTTTGATATTTTGAATTTCAACTATACTTTTTTTTAAAGAAACCAGCTCTCTTGGGCTGACCTTTAATGTAGCAATCTTAGAGGCAATTCTTTCAATGTCAACAATTTCCTTTAAACGATCAATTAGATTTTCTTTTAAATGCGTATCATCTAATAAAATTTCGACGAAATCATGTCTTAGCTTTAATTTTTGTATCGATTTTAATGGAAAGTTTAACCATTTTTTAAGCACTCTGCTTCCAATTGAAGTTGTTGTAAAATCAATAACTTCGATAAGTGAAACGCCTCCATTTGTTGAATAATTTAACTCTAAATTCCTAGTCGTAAACCTATCTAAGGAAAGATAGTTTTCAGAATGAATTTTCTTAAATGACTTGATGTGTGCTAATTTATTATGTTGGGTCTCCGAGAGATAATGCAAAACAACCCCAGCGGCTATGATTCCTTCTCTATCATCATCTTCGACTCCAAAGCCCTTCAAAGACTTGGTTTCAAAAAGTTCGATTAATGAATCATGACTATTTTCATAATCAAAAACCCAATCTTCCTGGAAAAATGTTGTTAAATCTGCACCAAAATTTGAAAGGAATTCGTTTTTGGAAAGTTTTGAAATAATTATTTCAGCAGGTTCATATTTTTCAATAATTAATTTAATTTGATTAATTGATCCAGAAAAAAAAGAGAAATCTCCGGTTGAAATATCCATAAATGAAATTCCAGATTTTTTTTTACCAAAGGTTATTGCTGATAGATAATTATTTTTGTTGTGCTCTAATACATCGTCGTTTATTGCTACTCCTGGTGTCACTAATTCCGTAACACCCCTTTTGACAATTTTTTTTGTGAGTTTTGGATTTTCTAATTGGTCACAAATTGCCACCCTGCAACCAGCTTTCACAAGTTTTGGCAAGTAATTGTTAATAGAATGATAAGGAAATCCAGCAAGTTCAATTTCACTCATGCTTCCTGCACCTTTTTTAGTTAAAATGATACCAAGAATTTTAGATGCCTTAACTGCATCTTTTCCAAAGGTCTCGTAAAAATCCCCAACTCTAAATAAAAGCAATGCATCAGGGTATTTAACCTTGATTTGGTTGTATTGTTTCATCAGTGGTGTTAATTTTACTTCTTTATCCAAACTCATTAAAAAATCAAATAGATACTAATATAATTCATATTTAAGTTTAAAAAACTTATTCTTATCCAAAATGAAAAATAGAAAATTAAAAAATCAGGAATTAAAAAGAAAATCCAAAAAAGAATATTTAAAGTCAAAGAAGACACCACTGATTTTTGTTCTCGATGACATTAGAAGTGGTCACAATGTGGGTTCCATTTTAAGGACAGCGGATGCATTTTTGTTGTCTAAAGTTTACATATGTGGAATATCTCCTGTCCCACCTCATAAGGAGGTGATGAAAACTGCTTTAGGATCTAATGAATCTGTAGATTGGGAATACAAGGAGAATATATATGAATTAGTCACTAAACTCAAAAACAATAATTATGATATTTGGTCGATTGAGCAAGCCGAAAAATCTACAGATTTAAAAAATTTCAGTCCAAATAAAAATAAATTAACCGCATTTGTTCTTGGTAATGAGGTTTTTGGAGTTAAACAAAAGATTATCGACATAACGGGTCAAGTCATTGAAATAGGGCAGCAGGGTACCAAGCACTCAATGAATGTTTCTGTAGTTTCAGGAATTTTGTGTTGGGATTTTTATTTAAAAATTAGCATTTAAAAAATAAATTTAAAAAACTTAAAAATACAGAATGATTATTTTTAAAATCTGAATTATTTAAGTCTATATTATACAATGGAAATTTAGTTTTGGTTTTCCAATTATTGTATTCGGATTTAATCAAATCTAAATATTTCAAGTCAATTTTTTTTTCAAACTTTCTTCCTCTTTTATTAATCTTATCCAAGATAAAATTTGTCTCTTGATTTAAAAGAATTACAACTTCAGGTTTAATAAAAAAACCTGAACAATGATTGAAATCCCTTTGAAATTGAATAAACTCAAATGGTGCCATAGTTTTTTTAGCAAAAATTATTGACTTATGTGCCAAGTAATCAAAAATTTGAGGATATTTTTTTCTGGTTTTGTATTCTTTATGCTGCCTCATTCTAAATTCCAAGAAAGATTTTTCAGTTTCAAAGGCATTCTTAGTAGGATTTTTATAAAACTTTTCTAGAACTACGTCATCAAATTCTTCTAATACTAATTCTCCAAATAATGCATCCCGTAATTTTCTTGAAAACTCTGTTTTTCCTACCCCTATTAGTCCTTCCACTGCAATTGTTTTTTTTATCTCTTGGATATATATTTCTTCTTCTACTATTTTTGGAATGACAGAATCCTTAGAGTTATCAAGTAATGTCTGGATTGACTTTCCATTTCTAGGATCTTTAAAGTCGGAACAGATTTCATATAAAGGATAAAGTACAAAGTTTCTCTCATGCATATTTTTATGAGGGATAAACAGTTCTTTATCTTTTAGTATCAAATTTTTAAAATAAACTATATCGATATCAACTTTTCTTGATTTTGATTTTCTGTCCGATGATCTTACCCTGCCAAGATATTTTTCAATATCTAATAGTTTTTCAAGTAGAGATTTTGGCTGTAAATCAGTATTTATTTCAACGCATATATTATAAAATGGATTTCCTTTAAAACCCATTGCAGGAGTTTCATAAATCCTTGAAACATTTTTAACCGTAGATATTCTGTAAGATATTAAGCCTACAGCTAGTTGTAAAAATTTCAATCTATCTCCTAGATTACTTCCTATAGATAAATAAATCATTTTTAAAAATTAAATATTTTAAAGTAAGTTTCATTTGATATTTAATAAAAAACTTAATCTTTGCATAAATTTATTACCTAAACAATATAAATTTCAGTTGATTAATGAATTTTTTTAGAAATTTTCTAGCGTCTTTTCTTGGGTCAATAACTGCTTTAATTTTCATTATATCTTTAGTTTTTATTATAATAGCTGGTATTACATCTGTAGTTGGCTTTGACAAAAACATACTTCCAGGTGAAATTTCCTCAAACAGTATTTTAAATCTAGATTTAGATAAAGATGTATATGACAATATTCCTATCACTCAAGAATTTGAGGAAATTTTAGGAGTTTCTCCAGAGATTATAAAATTTTTAGATTTAATTAATGCAATAGAATTAGCCTCTGAAAACAAAGATATTAAGGGGATTAATTTAAAAAGTCAATCTCCAAAAATGGGATGGTCTCAAGCGCTGACAATAAGAAAATCACTTCAAAGGTTTAAAGATGAAGGAAAATTTATCTATACCTATGGTGACTTTTTTTCTCAAAAAGGATATTACCTAGCATCGGTGTCAGATTCAATTTTTCTAAATCCCGTGGGGAATATTGAATTAAGAGGTCTTGGTGCAGAAGTCCTTTATTACAAAGAACTACAGGAAAAATATGGATTTAAAATGGAGGTTATTAGACACGGCAAGTACAAAAGTGCGGTAGAACCATATCTAGATGACAAAATGAGTGAAGCTAACAGAAGTCAAATAAGGTCTCTTTTGAATTCTATCTGGGGCGGAATTGCTAACCAAATCAAATTGTCAAGAAAAGTCTCTACAGAAAATTTTAATAAAGTCGTAGATAATTTAGATGCAACTCTTCCTGTAAATGCATTAAGAAATAATATTGTAGATGGTATTATTTCAAAAACTCAATATAAACAAAAGGTAAAGAGAAAATTAGGAATTAAATCAGATGAAAAATTAAACAATGTTTCCTATCTGCAAATGAAAAATAGCTTTAAATATAAAAATGGAACACGGAATCAAATTGCAGTTATTTATGCTCAGGGGCCAATTATATATGGAGAGGGAAATGAGAGCAACATTGGCCAAGAACTATTTTCAAAAACATTAAGGAAAATAAAAAATAGTAAAAGAATTAAAGCTGTAGTTCTAAGAATTGACTCTCCTGGTGGTGTGGCTCTCACATCTGAAATAATTTGGGATGAATTAATTGAATTGAAAAAGGAAAAACCCATTGTGGTCTCTATGGGGAATGTTGCTGCCTCTGGAGGTTACTATTTATCTACTGTTGCTGACAAAGTTTTTGCTAATAATTTTACAATTACAGGTTCAATTGGTGTTTTTGCTATGGTTCCAAATATTACTGAATTTTCAAAAAGAATTGGAATTAATGCAGAACAAGTAGAGACTAACAAGAATTCCATTTTCTATACACCCTTTGAGAAACCCACAAAAAAATTTCGATCAAACGTAAAAGAAAACATAGAAAATATTTACGAAATGTTTAAAAAACGTGTTTCTGAGGGAAGGAATATTTCTATGGATGAAGTTGAAACTCTAGCCCAAGGTAGAGTTTGGTCAGGGGAGCAAGCCTTGAAAAATGGTCTAGTAAGTGAAGAAGGAGACATAAAAGATGCTATCAATTCTGCGGCAGAATTAGCAGATTTGGGAAATGATTTCAATATTGCTTCTTATCCAAAAATTGAACCCGAAATCAACGATATCTTATCCGTTATGATTCCTTTTAATTCATCAATTTCTGAATTTTTAAAAATTTCAGATTTAGACTTAATTATACAAACAATAAATAATAAAGAAAAAAAACCAATAATTTTTACAAGTCAACCTTTTAACATAGATATAAGATAGCTTTGAGTTCAGAAAATAAATTATTAGCACAGAAATTATATTTTTTTCTAGGTTCAATCTTCATTACTGCTTTAGTAGTATCTAATCTTATTTTTCAAAAATTTTTTTCATGGTATCCATTTAATTTTGATATATTAGGAATAAAACTTTTTGAATTATCTGTGGGAATCCTTCCATATCCGATTACCTTTCTAATTACTGATATTATTTCTGAAATATTTGGAAAAAGAAAAGCCAACCAAGTTGTTTTTATGGGTATTGTGTCTTCAATTTTTTCAATAGCCCTTCTTCTATTAGGTGATGTTTTACCAGCAAATAGCTCATCACCAATTGATGATGAAACTTTTAATTTAGTTTTTTCTGCCTCACCTTTAGCGGTTTTAGCTTCAATGTCTGCATATTTGATAGCACAGTTTTTAGACATTAGAATTTATCATTTTTGGAAGCAATTAACCAAAGGTAAATACCTTTGGCTTAGAAATAATTTCTCTACTTTTTCTTCACAAATAATTGATTCAACAACAGTAATAGCTCTTCTGTGTTTCTTTGATATTTTAGCTTGGGATTTATTTTTGGGTTTAGTTCTTTCAAGCATAATTTTTAAAATTATTGTAGCAATAATTGATACGCCTCTTTTATATCTTTTAGTAGGATTAATTAGAAAAAAATTTCATCTTGGAATCAATGAAGAAATTGATATTGATTAAATTCACCTAGTTATTATTATGAGGATTAATAAATATTTAAGTCAAATCGGGATTTGTTCTAGAAGAGAAGCAGATAAACTTGTTGATTCTGGCAGAATAAAAGTCAATAATGAAATAGCTATTTTAGGAACTAAAATTAAGGAAGGAGACAAAATAACTATTGATAATAAATTAATAAAACCAAAGAAAAAAAGGACAATTTTTATAGCATTTAATAAGCCAAAAGGGATAGTATGTACTACAAATAGAATGATAGAAAAAAATAACATTATAGATTACATTAATTTTCCAGAAAGAATTTTTCCCGTTGGCAGATTAGATAAGCTCTCTGAAGGTTTGATTTTTCTGACAAATGATGGTTCGCTAGTGAATAAAGTTTTACGCTCAAGAAACAATAAAGAAAAAGAGTATTTAGTCGAGGTTAATAAAAATATTACCACAGATTTTATTAGACAGATGAGTAACGGAATTCCAATCTTGAACACCGTCACTAAGAATTGTAAGTTAGTTAAAGTTTCTACTACCACTTTTAAAATAATTCTAACTCAGGGAATCAACAGACAGATAAGAAGAATGTGTGAATTCTTAGGATTTAAAGTTGTCAGTCTTAAAAGAATTAGAATTATGGATATTAATCTTGACGTTGAAACTGGGAAATGGAGACATTTGTCAAGCCGTGAATTAAATTCATTAAATAATTAAATTATTCAATATCAATTTCAACTCTCAAACCTTCATTACTTCTTATATTAAATACTGTTGAATCTTCAAAAATTAAATATTGCCCTTTAATACCTTTTAATCTACCCGAATAATACATGGATTTTTTTAGGTTTAGACTATTGATTTTATCTGGATATTTGATAACAGGGAAAATAATTTCTTTATAAATTCTTGGTTGAAGAGAATAAATTTTAAATTTTTCTTCAATATTGTTATCTACAAATTCTTCAGCTTCATTAAAGTTAAGATTTTGGTCAGATACTGATGAAAGCATTTTTCTCCAATTAGTTTTATCAGAAAAACTTTTCTTAAGTATAACTTCACAATTACCTGCTAGATACCTGTTTGGGAATTCAAATATTGCCAAAGCTCTATCTGCTCCTTGATCAATCCACCTGGTGATTAACTGAGACTTTCTTGTAACACCCACTTTAATATGACTTGAAATTGCAAAATAAACAATGTGAGGTTGCAGTTGAATTTTTTTTTCATATTCCAAATTTCTATCCTCAATACCCAAATGGGCCTTGCTTAATTCAGGTTTCATTATCCATTCACCTGCAAGTGGTGTGTTAAAAAAACATTTTTTACAATAACCTTGTCTAAAAATTTCTACTTCTTCGTGACAAGAAAGGCACTCATATCCGATAAATTTTAAACTTATTTTCTTTTCAAGGCATTGATTGAAGTTTATTACGTGTTCTTTAAAGTCTAAATAGTATTTGACTTCATCGTCAATTTCGGTATACATTTTTTTTAAAACGCCTGAAAACATTAATAACTTATTTTATTTTTGTTTAAATATAATAAATATGCCTTTTCCATTATTTAATTCAATTGCCAGTTGGTTCTTAAAAAAAAGAATCCATCAAATTGAGTTGTTTTTAAAATATCCTGTTGAAGTCCAACAAGAGGTTTTAATGGATTTAATTAGTTTTGCGAAAAATACTAAAATTGGATACCAATATGATTTTAATTCAATTAAGAACTATACCGAGTTTAAAGAAAGAGTTCCAATTAGGTCTTACGAAGAAATAGCAGAGGACATTTATAAAAGTAGAGAAGGAGAAGATAATTTATTTTGGCCGACCAAGATTAAATGGTACGCAAAGTCGAGTGGAACAACAGATTCTAGAAGCAAATTTATTCCAGTTAGTACAGAAGCGCTTGAAGATTGTCATTATAAGGCAGGAAAAGACATGCTGTCTCTGTATATTAATAATAATACTAATACACAGCTCTTTACAGGAAAATGTCTAAGACTTGGTGGAAGCCAAGAATTACATCAAAACCAACAAAACTATTTTGGCGATTTATCCTCTATAATAATTGATAACATGCCTTTATGGGCTGAAATTAATAGCACACCAAGTATGAAGGTTTCCTTAATGTCTGATTGGGATAGTAAAATAAACGCAATTTTGAATGAATGTCTTTCCGAAAATGTTACTAGTTTGGTTGGTGTCCCTTCATGGATGTTAATTCTTCTCAATCAAGGATTATCAAAGATGAATAAATCTGATATATTCGAAATATGGCCTAATGTAGAAGTCTATTTTCACGGAGGGGTTAGTTTTAGACCTTATAAAAACCAATATAATCAGATATTTTCATCTAGTCCAATTCATTACTATGAGATTTATAATGCATCGGAAGGGTTTTTTGCAATCCAAGATTTGAATGATTCAGATCAGCTTTTACTTATGTTGGACTATGGAATTTTTTATGAATTTATACCCATTGGTGAAAATCTAGATTCAATAGTTGATATTCAAAATGTAAAATTATTCGTTGAATATGAAATGGTAATTACTACTAACGGAGGATTATGGAGGTATAGGATTGGTGATGTAGTTAGATTTACTTCTCTATCTCCGTTTAGAATCCAGATTACTGGTAGAACCAAACATTTCATTAACGCGTTCGGGGAAGAGGTAGTAATTGAAAACACAGATAAAGCCATAGAAGAAGCTTCATTACAAACTGGAGTTAGGATTGTAGATTATACTGTAGCTCCAATATATATGACCAAGAACAAATCAAAGGGCTCTCATCAGTGGTTGATTGAATTTAAGGATACGCCAAGCAATTTAGATAAATTTGGCAAAATACTTGATCAAAAATTAAGAGAACTCAACTCAGATTATGATGCAAAAAGGTATATGGACATAACAATGAGCAGCCCAAAAATCAGCGTAGCCCAGAAGGGTTTATTTGATAAATGGCTTAGAAATTATAATAAGATAGGAGGTCAGCACAAAATTCAAAGACTATCAAATGATAGAAAGTTTATTGAAAACCTTTTAAGCTTAGAGCTCTAAGAAACAGCTTTCAAATCTGGGAATGTTGTTTTTTTAAGTTGAGAGTGGGCGTAAGATTTCGTTACCTTTAAAAATTTAGTTTCAGAACCTGGCAGTTCGAACATGGCATTGTTTAAAATTAATTCGCAAAGAGACCTTAAACCCCTAGCACCTAGATTAAAGGAAAGGGCATTTTTAACTATATAATCTAAAGCTCCTGGAGTAAATTCTAATTTTATTCCATCAATCTCAAATAATTTTATGTATTGTTTTGTAATTGCGTTTTTAGGTTCTGTCAAAATAGACCTAAGGGTGTTTTTATTCAAAGGATGCATATGTGTAATTACCGGAAGACGACCTATAATTTCAGGAATTAGACCAAAAGAACGTACATCTTTTGGATTAATTTGTTCGAGCAAGTTAGAAAAGTCAACTTGATCAGTTGTCTTTTTGGACTTAAATCCAATTGATTTTAAATTCAATCTCATATTTATTTCTCTCTCAATCCCGTCAAAAGCTCCACCAGCAATAAACAATATGTTTGATGTGTCAACTTCTATAAATTTTTGATCTGGATGCTTTCTACCACCCTTTGGAGGAACGTTAACTAAGGTTCCTTCTAGTAATTTAAGAAGTGCTTGTTGTACCCCTTCTCCTGATACATCTCTAGTGATAGAAGGATTATCTCTTTTTCTCGCAATTTTATCAATTTCGTCAATAAAAACAATTCCTTTTTGAGCACTTTCCACGTCGTAATCTGCAGCTTGCAGAAGTCTTGTTAAAATGCTTTCTACATCCTCTCCTACATAACCAGCCTCAGTTAAAATTGTTGCATCTACAATTGCAAGAGGCAAATTCAGCATCTTCGATATTGTTTGTGCAAGTAGAGTTTTTCCTGTTCCTGTTTCACCTACAATCAAAACATTACTTTTCTGTATTTCTACAGAATCATCAATATCTTTATTTATAATTCTCTTGTAGTGATTATAAACTGCTACTGACAAAACTTTTTTTGCATAGTTTTGTCCGATAACATATTGGTCTAAATAGGATTTGATTTTAACTGGAGACTCTAAATTGAACCGTGGCTTCTTGTCTTCTTCATTTTTACTTTCATTTAGAATAATTCCATTAGCCTGCTCAACACATTGGTCGCATATGTGTGCATCAAGACCGGCAATTAATACTTCTGTTTGAGTTTTTATTCTTCCACAAAAAGAGCATGAAAGTTCTTCACCCATAATGTTATTTTTTTAAAACTTCATCAACCATTCCATATGATTTGGCCTCTTCGGACTTCATCCAATAGTCTCTATCACTGTCTTTATTTACTTTTTCAATTTTTTGACCACTGTGTTTGGCAATTATTTGATAAAGTTCATCTTTAAGTTTCAGAATTTCCCGAGCTGTTATTTCAATATCAGAGGCTTGTCCTTGCGCTCCTCCGAGAGGTTGATGTATCATTACACGTGCGTGAGTAAGGGCTGACCTCTTTCCAGATGCACCGGCGCATAATAGTACTGCTCCCATGGACGCAGCCATACCTGTGCAAATTGTTGCCACATCAGGAGAAATATATTGCATTGTATCATAAATCCCTAAACCTGCATAAACACCTCCACCTGGCGAATTAATATACAGCTGAATATCTCTTTTCGAATCCACACTTTGTAAAAACAAGAGTTGTGCCTGAATTATATTTGCAACTTGGTCATTAATTGCAGTTCCCAAAAACATTACTCTATCCATCATTAATCTAGAAAAAACATCCATTTGTGCGACATTTAGTTGTCTTTCCTCAATAATATATGGAGTCATACTACTAACTATTTGATCATAATACATTGAATTTATACCATGTTTCTTTGTAGCAAATTTTTTAAATTCCTTTTTATAGTCCATAATTAATAATTTTAACTAAAATTAAACATTTTTATTGTGTGGTTGGATAAGCGATTTTAATAAAGGAATCATAGCTTAATTTTTTGCTTTTAAATTTTACATTTTCTTTGAAAAACTTAAGTAATTTTCCAGTTTTAACTTGTTCGATAATTCTTTTTGTTTCCTCTTCGTTTCTTAGAATCCTCTCAACCATTTGTTCAATCTCTTGATTATTATCTTTTTTACTTATTTGACCAAACTGTCTTAAAAAAATCTTTTTGGCAAATTCTTTAATTTCCTTTTCCTCAACTTTTAAATTATTGTGATTAATAATTTCTTCTTCAATCAATTGATATCTTAAACCCTTTTCAGATTTTTCAAGTTGTTCCGTCGCATTTTCAAGGGAAATTTCTTTTTCATCCCTTTTTTGCAGCCATTTAATTAGAAACTTTCTAGGAAGATCAAATTTCACTTCTTCAATTAGTTTCTTTGTAACATCATCTAAAAACTTTTGATCAGATTGTTGATCATATTGAGATTCGATTGACTTTTTAATTTCATTTTTAAATTGAGTTGAAGTCTTAATTGATTTATTAGGATATATTTTTTTAAAAAAAGATTCTTCTAAACTAGCATTAATTCTTTTTTGTATAGATAATAGTTTAGCATCAACATTAATTTTAGATTTTTTTATTTCCTCTATCGGTTTATTTGATAGATTTATTAATAGGGTTTCATCTTTAAAAAATTCTCTTAGTTCAAACGTAAAAGTTTCGTCTAAATGCAAATTTCGTACTAAATCAATTATTTTTTTTGTTTTTAATTGACTCAGTTTTAAGGTCATTTTTTTATTGATATTTTCTTCTTTGGATGAAAACTCAAACATTAACTCAGAAGTTTCAGATATTTTTTTTTCGTCTTTTAATTCCCCATATTGTTGTTGAAGATAAGTAATCCTTTCTTCAATAATCTTGTTTTCAACATTTATTTTGTGGTAAATCGCAGGTTTTTTAAAATTGAAATTAATTTTTAAGTCGGGACTTAAACCAATTTCAAATTTGAAATTAAAAACATCTGCGTCCCAATCAAATTTTTCTTCTAATATTGGGATTGGATTTCCCAAAATTTTCAAATTTTTATCAATTATATATTTATTAAGAGAGTCGCTTAAAATTTTGTTGGTTTCTTCAACAATTATTGCCTTTTCATATTTTTTTTTAATCAGAGATAATGGAACGTGCCCTTTTCTAAAACCTCGAAGATTAATTTTTGATTTATAATCTTTAATTATTTTCTCAACTTTATTTTCATAATCTTTTTTTTCAATTAAAATAGAGATTCTTGAGTTTAACTTATCTGTTTTTTTAAAATCAATTTTCATACGAAATAGTTAGCCCGCAAAATTAGTGTTTTAAATTTTGTTTACAAATGCATTTTCTAATTTCAAATAAATTTTAATAAATATCATTTCAAATAGATTTTTTTCCAAATTAATATTACATTTGCGGTCTGAATTAATAATCGATTGTCGTGAACAATCAGGATTAATGTGATATGGCGGTAAAAATAAGACTTCAAAGACACGGTAAAAAAGGAAAGCCATTCTACTGGATTGTTGCTGCCGATTCTCGAGCTAAGAGAGATGGTAAATATTTACAGAAACTAGGGGTTTATAATCCAAATTTAAACCCCGCTAGAGTGGAAGTTAATATTGAAGAAGCCTTAAAATGGTTAGAAAAAGGTGCAATACCTACAAATACAGCTCGAACATTACTGTCTTACAGAGGTGTTATGCTTAAGCATCATTTAAACAAAGGCGTATTAAAAGGGGCTTTAAAACAAGAAAAAGCTGATAAACAATTTCAATCGTGGCTTAAAGAAAAAGAGTCTAAAATAAATGCTAAGCAAGAAAAAATTTCTAAAGAAATTAATAAATCAAAAGCTGACATTTTAAAACGTGAGCAAGAAGCAAACGAAAAAAGAATTTTAGACAGGGAGACTGCTTCTAAAGAGGCTGCGGCAAAAGAAGAAGCTCCAGTAGAGGAAGCCCCTGTTGAAGAGGCTGCGGCAAAAGAAGAGGCTCCAGTAGAGGAAGCCCCTGTTGAAGAGGCTGCGGCAAAAGAAGAAGCTCCAGTGGAGGAAGCCCCTGTTGAAGAGGCTGCGGCAAAAGAAGAGGCTCCAGTAGAGGAAGCCCCTGTTGAAGAGGCTGTGGCAAAAGAAGAGGCTCCAACAGAAGAAGGAATTGAAGAAAGGGATACTTCTAATGATGATGATCCAAAAAAAGAATAATTAAGAAGCTAGTTTTTAATTCAAGATTTTTGGTTCTTACCTTCTCAAAAAAAAGTTAATTTTATTTTTAATTATGGATCTTTCTACAGATAAAAAAGATTTTTTTTTGTTTGGATTCACTTACTCTAAGTCCAATTTTAAGGGGGAGTTGAAAGTTAAAGTAATAAATAATTATTCAATTGATTTTAAATCAATTGAAACCATTTTTATAGAAGAGGATAATGATTTAATACCTCATAAATTAAAAAGAATTAAACATTTAAATAAGAAGAATTTAACATTAATCATCAACGAAATAGACAGTGAATCAAAAGCTCAGCAGCTAATTTCTAAAAAGTGTTTTCTTCCAAAAAAATTATTGCCGGAAAAAAAAGGAATTGATTTTTATGGTTTTGAGGTTAAAGACTTTTTGGTAATTGATAAAAACAAAAAAAAAATTGGAATTATTGAAGAAATTATAGAAAAACCCTTTCAATCACTTATGGTTGTAAATACTAATTCAAAGGAAATATTAATTCCATTACACAAAGATATAGTTCAGAGAGTGAATCACGCGGAAAAAGAAATACAAGTAGAATTACCAAATAATTTTTTTGATCTATTTTAAAAATCTAAAATCAATCCAATTGTTGGGAATGGAGTATCAGACCTATCTGTGTCAATTTCTTTTAGATTTATTGGATCAATTAAAATTCCATCTGGTTGTCTTTCAAGTCCATACTCAGGAGGTCTAGGTATTTTTTGTGCAAGAATATTTTGAATCTCAAAATAAATATTTAAGGATATTTTTTTAAAATTCCATTTTTTATCAATTCTGATATCAGCTTGGCTGAAAACGTCTAAATATACTTGTCCGATTTCAGAATAATCTAATACAATTCTTGGATAAGAAAGCGTACTTTGAATTTGATTAACTGGTGCATATGGTGTTCTACCGGAATATCTGTATCTCATGGAAACTTCCCAACTTCGATTTAGTTTATAACCCCCTGTAAAAGAGGAGAGGTTTCTACTATCCCAAACAGAGGGAATCATATCATTGTTTAAATCACTGAATTCACTGAAAAAATATGTATACGCAAAAATTCCATAAAAGTTTTTATTAAGTTTTTGTTGAAAAAGAAACTCAATTCCATAAGAATTACCAATTCCATTTGCGATAACGGGTTCGTTACCGTATACTTCAAATCCTCCCCCTTTATTGGCAAGTGAAATTTGATCAATTGTTGAAATAGGATAATTGCTATATTCTTTTAAAAAGCCCTCTAGAGTGATCCTTGATTTCGGGGTTCGATTAAATTCAATTCCCACTACAGTATGTTTACTTTTAATATAGCTTACGTCTTTATTAACATAAACACCGCTAGTATCTTTGAACCCAATCATTGTATATGGAGGTAATTTATTATACCAACCAATGGATCCATTAAGTTTCCAAGCATCATTTTTTGTGATTGAATAGCTAAATCCCATTCTAGGTGAAAGATTGTCTATTAAATTACTTTTGGAAAGAAAATTATCTTTATCTGTTCTAATTCCAAAAAATAAATTTAAGTTATCATTAAAAAAAGATCTGCTAATTTTCCCAAAAAAACCATATTTGTAGAAATTAATTTTGGATTCATAATCAAATTGCTCAAGAATACCCAGCGTAGTATTTTTATATTTTGATAGTTGAAAGTTTAGTCCGTATCCTAATTTCCAATCACCTATAAATTTTGTAACATGAGATCTTATTTTTGTTTCTTTTTCAACAGCATCATTTTGGTAAATTAATCCAGATTCGTTTTCATTATTCTGAAATCTGCTAAAATTATTTAATAGTTCATTTGAACTAAGTGTGGTCAAAACTCTTCCATTTCCATTTGCAAATTTTTTAATCCAAGAAATCCCAAAAGTATTACTTCTTTGCTTAATTATTGGAACCTGTTCAATAACGGCAGTTTGCTCAGCATCAAATTCTTCAGGAGCGACTACTGAAAAGTCATCAATTGAGCCTATACCCATGATGCTAATGCTATTTAGATTGTTAATTCTATGATCAATCTTAAATTGGAAGTCAATATAGTCAGGTCTAATAGGTAATCCTACAAGTTCAAAAACATATTGTAGATAACTTCGTCTTAATGAAAACATCAAAGACGTTTTTGAAATCTTTTTTTCACCTTTAAAAATAGGTGTGTTTATTGTTATTCCAGCCTCACTAGCTCCAATTCTAAATTTACCACTAAATTTTTCTCTATTACCCTCTCTTTGTTCAAATGACAAAACACCTGATAAAGGGTTATCAAATTCTGCTCCAAAAGATGATGTAGATAGAGTTACTTCTCTTATAAAGTCAACATTTAACATTCCAACGGGGCCACCTGCACTACCTTGTGTACTAAAATGGTTTATATTAGGAATCTCCATTCCGTCTAAGTAGTATACAGTTTCGTTTGGAGCACCTCCCCTTATTATAAAATCATTTCTAAATCCACCAATCGATGGAGAAATTCCAGGTAAACTTTGTGCAACTTTTGTTATGTCATTGTTCCCTCCAGGATAGGTCTCTATTTCAACAGCAGATAGTGATTGTATAGACAGAGGTGTTTCGTTTTTCTTTTTAAATGGACTTTTAAATAAAACCACCTCATCTAATTGATCCGATAATTCATCCATCTTAAATAATAAATCCTGCGAACCAGCAGATTTTACTATTACATTAAAAATTACCTCAGTCTTATAACCTAAGTAACTTGCTACAATGTTATAGCTATCAAACTGAATTTTTTCAAGTTTAAAGTATCCATTTTCGTCTGAAATGGTTCCTATTGATTCACCTTCAATTAATATGGTTGCACCCTGAAGTGGGAAAAGAGTTTTACTGTCAACCACTCTACCAGTTAAATCTCCAGAGTCTTGAGAAAATGAAAATTTAAATAAAAAACAGATAAGAATTGTCAAGATTTTTAAGTTGGTATTTTTCAAAATGATTTATTATTTCTTTTTTTCTTTTTTTTCCTTTCTTTCTGTTTTCTTTTTTTCTTTATTTTCTTGCTCTTGTTTTTTTAATTTTCTTTCTTCCTGTTTCTCTTCGTAGAGCCCCCTTAAACCTTTAAGATCTTCGGTGCTTATTTTTTCTTGGTCGGGTGCCTGTAGGGCACCATCTTCCACTCCAAAAAAATCTTTATTAGTTTGTTTTCTCATTATCTCTTTTGCCGCCTTTAAATTATAGTATAGACCAGGATCAATCAATTTATTTGCCACGTAGTTTTACTTATTTTTTTTGTCCCATCTAATGAATATAAAACCACCTTTAGACTTTTCATCATATTTTACCTTGAAAACCTTAGCATGATTGGGTAGTCTCTGATATATTTCAATTTCATCTAATATATAACCAGCAAGATCAAGTAATTCCTCTACAAAAATTTTTTGTCCTTCATCGGATTTGTCGTTTATGGGTTCTAGATAAGTCTCCTCATATTCGTCTTCATCATAATCATCATACTGTGCATTGGTTTTGAAAAAACTAGCCGTTAATAAAAATATTAGCACTTTAATTCTCATATCATTTTCTTCACAACATAAGTCACAATACCCCAAATTGAAAGTTCACTTCCTTCATCAATTTTTATCGGAGAATATCTTGAATTTTCTGGCATTAAATAGACTTCTTGATTTTTTAATTTTAGTCGTTTCACGGTAAATTCTCCATCTAAAAAGCACACAGCAATGGATCCGTTTTTCGGCTCCTCACTTCTATCAATTACAATTAAATCTCCGTCACTAAGCCCAGCACCTTGCATTGAATCTCCATCTACTCTGGCATAAAATGTAGCCTCTTCATTTCTTACAATTTCTTTGTCCAAACTTATTCTAATTTCTTTAAAATCATCAGCTGGAGATGGAAAGCCAGCTGATATGCTATTATTGGTTAGCGGGATTGAGCGGGATTCATCTAAATTTGGTTTAAAAAAAAATATTCCTTCCTTCAGTTTTTTCATATGTCTACATTATTTAATTTTTATTACTTCTTTAATATCAGTAGTATACCGAGATGAAAGGTGTGCTTGTCGCATCTTCCAAGTTTGATTTAGATCTTGGTTGCCTAATTTTAAAAGACTTTCTCCAAATCTCAGGTGAATTTTATCTATAGCCTTCATTAAATTCCCATGTGTATTACCCTCATTTTGAAAAAGATTTAACTGTTTTGAACCTGAAGGTGTCAAATCTGCTAATATTACTCCACCCTTTTTGTAATTAGTATTTTTTTTAAATATTCGTTTGAGACCCATGTTGGCATATTTTGCTATTGTTATTGCTGAATTAGTTGGGTTAGGCAAATTTATCAGACTGCTGTTGTAATACTGCTGATTACTTGGCAGGTGAGAGCTAGTTCGTATAAAAATTATAATGGCCTTACAATTGCTATTTTGACGCCGCAATTTTTGAGAACATATCGATGCATAGGTTACTATACGCTCTTCTAATTCCCAATATTTTTTTATCACCTCTTTAAAACTCCTGGTGGTTGCAATTGATTTTTTGCCTGGGTTTTCTTCATCTAGACTAATACAAGAATTCCCTTTTAAATCTTTCTTTAATCGAAGACCTAGAATACTCATATTTTTTTTGACCCATTGGTCAGGAAGTTTACAAAAATTGTCTGCTGTTGTAACACCATTTTTTATAAGTAACTTTTTATATTGCCTTCCTATACCCCAAACATCTTCAATCTTTGTCCATTTCAGTGCCTTTGAAATTTGCTTTTCAGTTTTTATTACGTATACCCCTCTTGTTTTGTAAACAAATTTTTTTGCAATTTTATTTGCAATTTTTGCGAGTGCTTTTGTTGGAGCAATACCTATCGATACAGGAATTCCCGTCCAACGTTTTATTTTTTGTTTTAAAAGAAATGCCTCTTTTTCTAAATCATAATATTTGAATCCTCTAAAATCTAGAAACGCCTCGTCTATACTATAAATTTCAATATTTGGTGTGTGTGTACTGAGAATTTTCATTATACGTTGACTCATGTCTCCGTAAAGTGGATAGTTTGATGAAAAGACATTCACTTTTTCTTTTTTAAATATATTTAGGTATTTAAATGCGGGCGCTCCCATTGGTATACCAAGAGCTTTTGCTTCATTACTTCTAGAGATGACACATCCATCGTTATTTGACAAAATAACAACGGGAGAATTTTCTAATCTAGGTTGAAAAACTCTCTCACATGAAACGTAGAAATTATTGCAGTCGACTAATGCAAACATATAATTAAAAATAGTAATTTTATCTAAGATTTGAAGTCCTTTAGAATGAATAAATATTCTTTTTTGAATGCTGCACATACTGGTTATTTTGCTGAGATGTATGAAAAATATTTGCATGAGCCAGATAGTGTGGAAGCAAGCCTAAGAGCTTTCTTTCAAGGTTTCGATTTTGGAATTGAAAATAACCAAAATGGGCATTCCAAAACTAGTGAAAAAGAAATTCCAAAGCATTTAGAACGTGAGTTTAAAGTAGTTCAGTTGATAGATGCTTATCGGAAAAGTGGTCACCTTTTTACAAAAACAAATCCTGTTCGTGAAAGAAGAACATACAGTCCAAATCTTGATATAAAAAACTTTGGTTTATCTGTAGATGATTTGAATGAGGTCGTTGGTGCCGGGGAAACAATGGGAATAGGACCTTCTACTATTTCTCAAATAATAAAACATCTCCAGGAAATTTACTGCGATTCAATTGGAATTGAATATATGTATATCAGAAATCCAAAGAGGGTTAGATGGATTAAAGATAAATTGCATAAAAATAATAATCACCCAAAATTTACAATTGAACAGAAAAAGCATATTTTAAAAAAACTAACTCAAGCTGTTTCGTTCGAAAATTTTTTACATAAAAAATATGTTGGTCAAAAAAGATTTTCTCTAGAAGGAGGGGAATCATTAATACCTGCCTTAGATGCACTAATAATGCAAGCTGACAACAAGGGAGTAGAGGAGTTTGTAATGGGGATGGCTCATAGAGGGAGATTGAATACTTTGACTAATATTTTTGGAAAATCAAGCCGGGACATATTTTCTGAATTTGAAGGTAAAGATTACGATGAAATTATTTTTGATGGTGATGTCAAGTATCATTTGGGCTGGACTTCTAAAATTGATCCCAATAGCGATGGAAAAAAAATCAATATTAACTTAGCTCCAAATCCTTCTCATTTGGAAACGGTAGGAGCAGTTGTTCAAGGAATTTCTAGAGCTAAACTTGAGAAAAAATATCATTTTGACACAAAAAAGGTATTACCAATTATTGTACACGGAGATGCAGCTATAGCAGGTCAAGGACTTCCATACGAAATAGTACAAATGGCAAAATTAAAAGGCTATGGGACTGGTGGAACAATACATATTGTAGTAAATAATCAAATTGGTTTCACAACCAATTATTTGGACGCAAGGTCATCCACTTATTGCACCGATGTTGCTAAGGTAACCCTATGTCCTGTTTTACATATCAATTCAGACGATGTTGAAGCGGTCGTCCACGGAGTATCTTTTGCTTTAGATTATCGTATGGAATTTGGTGAAGATGTGTTTATTGATTTGTTAGGATATAGAAAATATGGTCATAACGAAGGAGATGAACCAAGATTCACACAACCTCAATTATACAAAGCTATTGGAAATCATAAAAATCCAAAACAGATTTATGCTGAAAAGCTTATTAGTGAAGGAGTAATAAGTGAGGATTATCTTAAAAAAATTGAAATTGAGTACAGCTCATCTCTAGAATCTGACCTAGAAGATTCAAAGAAAATCGATACTACAGAAATTACACCTTTCATGGCTGATGAATGGAGTAATTATAAAATAGAAGACGAGTCTAAAATGTTGACCACAATTAATACCTCTGTTTCAAGTGAAAAACTATTTAAAGTTGCTAAAGCAATAACTCAATTACCTTTCGAAAAAAAATTCCTTAGAAAAATTCAAAAATTATTTGATGAGAGGAAGAAGATGTTCTTTGAAAAAGACTCTTTGGATTGGGCAATGGGAGAGATGCTAGCTTACGGAAGCCTACTTTTAGAAGGTCACGACATAAGAATTTCAGGGCAGGATGTTGAAAGAGGAACGTTTTCTCATCGTCATGCAATAGTTAAAGCTGAGGATTCAGAAGAAGAGGTTATATTGTTAAATAAGATATCAAATAATCAGGGTAAATTTAGAATTTATAATTCTCTGCTTTCTGAATACGGAGTTTTAGGTTTTGATTATGGTTATTCAATGGCAACCCCCAATTCCCTTACCATATGGGAAGCACAATTTGGAGACTTCTCAAATGGAGCTCAAATAATGATAGATCAGTATATTTCTGCAGCCGAAGACAAATGGAAGCTTCAAAATGGTATAGTTCTTTTGCTTCCTCATGGTTACGAAGGACAGGGTGCTGAACATTCTTCGGCAAGAGTTGAGAGGTATTTACAGTTATGTGCAAAGGACAACATGTTTGTTGCAAATTGTTCTACTCCTTCAAATTTATTTCATCTTTTAAGAAGACAAATAAAGTTAAGTTATAGAAAACCTCTTATAATTTTTACCCCTAAGAGTTTACTGAGGCATCCACTTGTGGTTTCTAAAGTAAAAGATTTTACGGAAGGAAATTTCAAAATGATTATTGATGATTGTTACGTGGATTCTAAACATGTTAAAAAATTAGTTTTTTGCTCAGGTAAATTTTATTATGACTTGTATAGAGCTAGAGAAGAAAGAAAAATTAAAGATGTCGCATTTGTTAGAATAGAGCAGTTATTTCCTTTACCAATTGAAGAAATAAGAATTATTTTAAAAAAGTATTCTCAAGTAAATGATATTGTTTGGGCTCAAGAAGAACCAAAAAACATGGGTGTCTGGAGTCATTTACTACTGCATCTCCCCGAAGCTAAAGAGTTTCGGTCAGTATCTCGCAGGTTTTATGGCTCACCTGCAGCAGGAAGTTCTAAGCGATTTAATAAAAGACATAATGAAGTGATAGATTATGTTTTTGATGAAAAAAAAGATAATTTTAAACTAAAGAAAAAACATAAAAAAAAGAGAAACTAAACAGGTATGAAATTAGAAATGAAAGTTCCCTCTCCAGGGGAATCAATAACTGAAGTAGAAATTGCTCAGTGGTTAGTTTCAGATGGAGATTTTGTTGAAAAAGATCAGGCTATTGCTGAAGTAGATTCAGATAAAGCTTCACTTGATTTACCTGCTGAAGCCAGCGGAGTTATTACTTTAAAGGCAGAAGAAGGTGATTCTGTTGAAGTTGGACAGGTTGTTTGTTTGATCGATACAGACGCAATCGGTGGCGAAAACAAATCCAAGTCTAAAAATGAGGTTACTGAAAAAAAAGTAGACCCAAGTGTTGAAAAGGAGCCCATCATTACTGAAAAAACCTATGCTTCTAATCATTCATCGCCTGCAGCTAGGAAAATACTTGACGAAAAGGGAATAAATCCAATTGAAATTTATGGTTCTGGAAAGGGTGGAAGAATTACTAAAGAGGATGCTGTTAATGCCAAAGCATCAATGGGTACTCCTCCAAAAGACATTCAGAGAAAATCTGATAAATCAAAAATGTCTCTTCTTAGAAGAAAAGTTGCTGAAAGATTGGTAAGTGCCAAAAACGAAACTGCAATGCTAACTACATTTAATGAAGCTAACATGTCTGAGATATTTTCTTTAAGAAAAAAATTTAAAGACTCATTTAATGAAAAGCATGATGTTGGTCTTGGGTTTATGAGTTTTTTTACTAAAGCCGTTGTTAATGCTCTAAAACAATACCCAGATGTTAATTCTATGATAGATGGAGATTTTCAAATCAAATATGATTTTTGTGATATAAGTGTTGCTGTTTCAGGTCCTAAAGGTTTGATGGTTCCTGTTTTGAGAGGTGCTGATAAATTGACTTTTAAAGAAATTGAATTGGAAATTAAAAGACTAGCTTTACGGGCTAGAGAGGGTGAAATAACAGTTGACGAGATGACTGGGGGCACATTTACAATTTCTAACGGAGGTGTATTTGGCTCCATGCTTTCAACACCTATAATTAATCCTCCTCAGTCAGGAATATTAGGAATGCATAACATAATTGAACGTCCTGTTGCAATTGATGGAAAGGTTGTAATACAGCCGATGATGTATTTAGCTTTTTCTTATGATCATAGGATAATTGATGGAAAAGAGTCTGTTGGTTTTTTAGTTGCAGTAAAAGAGGCAATTGAGAATCCTATTGAAAAATTAATGGACAACAATCCAAATAAAGCATTAGAATTATAGAAATCTAGGTAAAATATATTGAAAGATTTTCATAATCTATTTTTGCTTTTATTTCATTTAAAATATCACTACCTAAAATCCCATCAATTTCTTTTTCTTTTTGTTCTCTAAGTGCTCCATTAATAGTACTCATATCTATAAGCATTAATGTAATATCTATTACTTTTTGAGGATTAAAAATTAGCTTGCAATTGTCACTAGATATTGCACCTAATTTTTTTTCTGCAGCTGATGTAAGTTCCATTTTTACACCCTTAGATTGAAGATCATATTTATCTTTTTTTAAAACATCAAAACAACTGTTTGAAGCGCCAGTATCAACTAAAAATACAGCATCTTTGTTGTTTAATTTAAGGACGCAGACTAAATGTTTACTTGAAGTAATCTCAAGTGATATTTTTTTCTTTTTTTTTTTCAATTAACTAGGATATCTACATTAAATATAAAAATTTAGAGTATTCTTGATATTCAAATACATAAATTTGTTTTGTGAATTTTATAGACACACATAGTCATTTATATTTAAAGGATTTCGATCTTGATATTGATGAAGAAATAAAAACATCAATCGGCCTAGGAATAGGCGAATTTTATTTACCATCCATCGATAGTTCCTACACAAATAGAATGATCAAGTTGAAAAATAAATATCCAGACGAAATCAAATTAATGATGGGTCTTCATCCAACCCATATTGATATCAACTGTGAGAAAGAAATAGCTCATGTAAAAAAAATGCTTGATAAAGAAAATTTTTCCGCGGTTGGAGAAATTGGTATAGATTTATATTGGAACAAAAAGAATCTCAAGAAGCAAACTAATATTTTTATTCAGCAAATTGAAATTGCTTTATCAAAAAAACTCCCTATAGTAATTCACTGTAGAGAGGCTTTTGACGAAGTATATAAAGTTTTAATAAATTTTAAAAAAGAGAATCTAATTGGTGTTTTTCATTGTTTCACAGGTACAAAAGAACAGGCAAAAAAAATAATTGATTTAAATTTAAAGTTAGGTATTGGAGGAGTTGTAACTTTTAAAAATGGAGGCATTGATAAATTTTTAAATCAAATTCCGTTAACATCAATAGTTTTAGAAACTGATGCCCCATACCTCGCACCACATCCACATAGAGGTAAAAGGAATAGAAGTTCTTATTTAGTAATTATTGCTAAAAAAATTGCTGAGATTTATAATTTACCAATAGAAAAAATTGCTAGGCAAACAACAAAAAATGCTAAAAGTGTATTTAAAATTTAGTGTAATTTTATGTTTATATCTAAAAAAAGAGAGGTGGCCGAGTGGCTTAAGGCGCACGCTTGGAAAGCGTGTATGCGTTGATAGCGTATCGAGGGTTCGAATCCCTTCCTCTCTGCTAAGTGTAAGATTAACTTGTAAATGTCTAGAATGACTTAGTAGAAAAAATATTTATGTCAAAAAATAATAATTTCCCAATGTGGGGTAACAATGAATGGACTAAATCAATGTTAAAGAAATATTGGTTGATTGTATTTGTGATTATTATTGGATGCATATTGATTATAATCAATACAAATATTTAATCTCCTGAATAATAGGTGGGAATATCAACTCGAGTGATTTTTCTTTTATTTCGACTAGTTCTACCTGAAGTAAAAGTTTTATAATTGTAGGTGAGTAAGATTTTGAGGTGGTTATAAAGTAGAATCTTACTTTGTGCTAACTCAGTTTTTGATTTATAACTATAGTTCGATAGATTACTCCACTTAAAACTATAGTTATTAACCTTACCCTTAAAGTGATTTGGTATTTACTTTTTGATCAAAGTGTTTAACTCATAGATTTTACTCCAAACTATTTAATCCATTTAAGTAGAAACCTCTACTAAAGACTTTTATTTTATATCTTAGATTTAGTACAAACTTATTTTTATAAATCAAAATCTTAGTCTTTGCTAACCCTAATTCAAACGTATAAACCATCGGATTGTTGCATTGATTGGGAGAATTATCAACTCCTACTCCAAACTTAAACTCACTTCTCCCATATTCACCCACATACGGATATTTAAGTACTATAAAAATTTGTCTACTTTTTGGTATGCGTTTATTACACCTAATTCCCCTTTTTTTCCCGGATTTGAATTACCATGTTCCATTCCAAGAATACCTTTATACCCTTTATTATGAATATACTTAAATACATTGTTGTAATTGATCTCACCTGTAGTTGGCTCATTTCTTCCTGGATTATCTCCTATCTGAAAATATTCAATTTCGTCCCAACAGTTTTCTATATTTGGAATTAAATTTCCCTCTTGTATTTGTTGATGATAAATGTCAAATAAAATTTTACAAGACGGCGAATTAACGGATTTACAAATTTCATAAGCCTGTGGACTTTCTTTCAAAAATAAACCAGGATGATCTCTAAAATTTAAAGGTTCTAATACCATAACTAAGCCGTGGGGTTCTAATAAATTGGAGGCTTGTTTCAAACTTTCTATAACATTTGCTGTTTGATAAGAAATATCTTGTCTTAAATCTAAATGTCCAGGAACAACTGTCATCCATTTTGCATTTACTCGTTTTGCTACAGATATTGCTTTTTTAATATAATCTAAAAACTCATTTCTTGAAGATATATCACCACTTGTTAAGTTTGGTTCTTTCCAATAAATTTTGTGTGCAACAAACACTCCCACACGTAGACCTCTTTTTATCATAGTAGAAACCATTTTTTCTTGAAGACTTATATCTCGCATACGCATATCATTATCTTCAAATGCAGTAAAACCTATATCTGCCATGAAATTTAGTTGATCAATTGGATCATTACCAGCATGATTTTTAAACATACCTATATGAGGTGCATAATGTAAATTATATTTGTATCCAGTTTTAATTCCAGTATTATTCAACAATAAAGATGACTTTGAAATTCCCATCCCCGCCAATACTGTAGTTTTAGTAAAATTTCTTCTATTCATATCAAATTATTTGTTTTTCCTGGTGTTGGAATTGCATATTTACCATTTACATCTGGTAATGAGGGGGGGAGTGTATTCCAGGTAACTTCCTCAGGCATTAATTGAAGTTTAGAGTTCATAGCTTGTTCTAAAGTTATTTTTTTCCCCGTGTAAGTAGCCATTCTTCCTAGGATTGCTGTTAATGTACTCATAGCTCCATTCTCAGCATCTGCAATTACTTTTCCTTCGCGAATAGACTTAAATAAAAGATTATGCTCTACCTGATACGGATTTCGATCTTGACCTAACCTTGGATATTTATATTTACTTCTACCTTCAAGATCTGTAATTTCTCCTTTACCTATTTCAAGACTACCCTTGGTTCCTTGAAAAACCTCGTCTACTCTGCTCATTGTTCCTGGAATATGTCTACATTGACTAGATATCACAGCTCCGCCGGGGTAAGTAAATTCAACAAAATGATGATCAAATATTTCTCCGTAATCTTTACCCTTAATCTGCTCAACATAATTTTCTTGTGCTAGAATATCAAAGTTGAAAATTATTATAAAAAGAATAAAGCCCTGAGATATTTTATTTAAATACAAAATTTGATTTATTTTTAAAATAGCAAATTATTTAATATTAAACTATAATAATCATCAAAAATCTATATTTAAAATTATTATTCAGTAGCCTATGATTACTAAGTTTTATGAGGTGGAATATTCCACTGTAGGTTTAAGTAATTTTAGGTTAGAATAAATTGATTTTGTAATCTTTCAGGTCATTTTTATAATGGAAAACAAAAGTTTTATAAATAAGAATCCAGCACTTCTTTTAGTAGATGTTCAAAAAGCATTTTTAGAAAAAGATTATCCAGGGATAAAAAGAAATAATTATGATGCAGAATTCATATGTGGTAAAACTTTAACAGAATGGAGAAAGTTAAAATTACCAATAATTCATGTTAGACACAGTTCTACTAATAAGAAATCAAAACTTCATAAATCAAAACCTGGATTTGAGTTCAATGACTACGCTAAACCTTTAAATAATGAAATTGTTTTAACAAAAAAAGTAAACAGTGCTTTCATAGGGACTAGACTAGAAGAATTGCTAATTAATTTGAAAATTAAAACACTAGTAATCGTTGGAATGACAACTAACCATTGTTTATCTAGTACGGTAAGAATGTCAGGTAATTTAGGATTTGAAACTTATTTGGTTTCCGACTCAACTGCATGTTTTAACACAAAAGGGATAGACGGAAAAATGATTGATTGTGATTTAATTTATGAAAGTTCTATTGCTAGCCTAAATGAAGAATTTGCAACAATAATCAATTCAATTGAGCTATTTGCTTTGTTAAAATAGTAATAAATTAATTTCTATAATCCAATGCAGGTTCTCTGTCCCCCAAAAGAGGAATGTAATCAAAATCTTCTCCTCTAATTTTTTTAAATTCTTCTTTTATTTTTATTATTAATTCAGGTTTTTCTAATAATTCTATACCTGATAGAGTTAATGCCTTAGCGGCTTGCATCATACCCTTGAGACCAATACTTGTTCCCCCAGCTGCGACTGCCTGCCAACTGTGGGCAGGTGTGCCAGGTACCCATGTTGCACCTCGAAGACCAGCCGTTGGCACTGTATAACTAACATCCCCAACATCAGTTGAGCCACCAATACCTTTTGGATTCATATCATAGGGTGCAACCTCGTGAATGTATTTCATATCAAGAGGTTTGTTGAGAGTTGCTGAAATTTTTTTAGCAAAATCTAACTCTTGATCATTATATGTAAAGCCACCTATTTTAGTAAAATTACGGTGTACCATTTGCTGAAGTGTTGGAACGTGAAGTAAATCGTGGGTTCCTCCAATCATTTCGTATTCCATTGTTGTACCCGTTCCTAATGCTGCTCCTTCTGCTGCTTTAACAATTCTATCGAATAAAGCCATTACTTTTTCACGCTTCGGATGACGCGAGTAATAATATACCTCAGCAAAATCTGGAACAACGTTGGGAGCTTCACCTCCACGTGTTATTACATAGTGAATACGTGCAGACATATCCATATGCTCACGCATAAGATTAGTCATATAATTCATTGCTTCTACAGCGTCTAAAGCCGACCGACCCTCTTCAGGAGCTCCAGCTGCATGAGCAGAACGTCCATAAAAACGAAATTTTGCAGACTTGTTTGCGAGGGCTGGACGAGGATTTGCTGAGTTTTCGTCATCAGCATGCCAGTGCAAAGCAATGTCAACATCATCAAATAAACCAGCGCGTGTCATGTAAACTTTACCTGAACCTCCTTCTTCGGCAGGACAACCATAATACCGAACAGTACCTTTAATCCTATGCTTTATAATATATTTTTTTAAACTAATTGCTGCTGCTGCTGAAGCAGTACCGAAAAGATGGTGTCCGCATGCATGACCTCCTCTTCCTCCGTTCGTAATTTTGTAAGGCAGTGCTTTTTGAGATAGGCCAGGTAATGCATCATATTCACCAAGAATTGCAATTATTGGCCCTCCGTTGTTATATTCTGCAACAACCGCTGTGGGAATTCCCGCCACACCAGCTTTTACCAGAAAACCCGACTCTTCAAGTTTATTTTGTAGTAGAGCACTACTCTTCTCCTCTTGATATCCCATCTCTGCATACTTCCATATTTCCATAGCTATTTTCTCGTAATCACCTTTGGATGAATCTAAATTGGATAAAATATAATCTGACTGTCCATAGGTAAAAAAAGAAGAAATACTTGCTACCAATAAAAAAAAATACCTCATAAAGTTTGTTTTATCTAAATTTCTAAAATGTACAAGAATTTCACAAATATAAGTTCATATAAATATTTTACTTATTTTCAGGATTTACCTAGTAATCAAAAACTTTTAATAGTCGCAAAAACCGCTATATGGTCTGACGGCCAATTTCCATTTTTTAATTTTTCATCAATATGCTTATATTCATAAACATTCACATTTTTTGTGAAAATATAATCTATTCTTCTTCCCATTTTGCTTTTTAAATCAAAACCATTGAAAGTTCCGTATGGTTTTTCCAAAAGAAAATCTTTAAAGGAATCTTCAAGATTTTCTTTTAGTAACTTAATAGGCTTTTCGCTAGGGACCGAGTTAAAATCACCCATAACGATAATTGCATTTTTTAAATAATCATTTACTTTAATGTGGTTCATTATTACGTCGACTGATTTCTCCCTTGCAATTTTACCTAAATGATCAAAGTGTGAATTGTATACAACCAGTTTTTTACTTGAATTTACACTGGTAAATACTCCAACTGTCGCAATTCTGTTTAAAGCTGCATCCCATCCAATCGAGGGTAATTCTGGAGTTTCTGATAACCAAAAAGTTTCATCTTTCTCTAATTTAAACTTATTTTTCTTATAATAAATCGCACAGTATTCACCATTATTTCCACCATCTCTTCCACTGCCAATCAAACTATACCCTTCTAATCGTTCTGATAAATATAAAATTTGATTAGGAAGACCCTCTTGGATTCCAAGAATATCTGGATTTAATTTCTTAATTAAAGAAACCAAACCTTTTTTCCTTTTACTCNATTGATTGATTTCATCTTCTTGGGTGTCAAGACGAATATTGTAAGTCATTATGCTGAGGGCTTTGAAAGAATTTGAACAGGAANAAAAAANAAAAANAAATGATAGTAACATTTGAAATNTTACCTTTTTTATCCGCTTATGAATTATATTTATTTTAATTCTTTAAAGTCTTTGATGTTTNTTTTTGCTTGTAAATGGTGTCTATCGATATGAAATCTCAAAAATTCAAGTCTTTGTTGAAAATCTAATTCTCCTGAAATGGGATGAGCATGAGCAATCACTCTTAACATATCATCAGTTAGATTGTTTGTAAATTCAGTAAGAATAGAATTTAGACTAACTAATGAGTTTATCCAAAATGTAATGGNTCCTCTAACCCTTGGAGCTGCAATATCTGGGACTTGTTCTTTTTGATTCCAGGTTAATTCAACCACCTTTTCAATTGTCAACCCCTTATTTTTTGATTCATATTTTTGCTCTCTTTTACCATCTAAAATTTCATTTAAAACCCTAGCCATAACGGCTACTCCTAAAAATTCGGCCCAATATAGGTGTTCTGTTATTTCAACNATATTCCATGAGGATTTGTTTGGTTTATGATTAGCAACATCCTTTGATAATTTTCCAATTGTCTGTATATAACTGCCTCGCGAAATCTCTACAGAATTAACAAGATTTTCAACTTTTGACATTTTTATATGATTATNCAATAAATATAAAAAAAGAATCTTTTGATGTAATTTTATTTGATTATTAAAAGAATTTAATTTCTTACAATGGATGATAATTTTCCAATATGGACCCCCTTGTCTGAAGATATTTCGTCTAGTAATTTATCATTATTTCAAGAGTTTGTTTCTAGTAAAACTGGTCNAAACTTTNTAAATTACAGGGCTTTGCATCATTGGTCAGTAAATGAGCTATCAGAATTTTGGGAATGTGTTGCTTTGTTTTTTAAAATAAATTTTTCTAGACCATACAGTTACATTTTAAGGAGTAAAAAACCTTTTTATAAATCTGAATGGTTCGGAAATTCAATGCTTNGTTATGTAAAACACATTGAAAGAAACTTTAAAGCTAACGAAAACGCGATTCTTTATAGAAATGAAATGCAGGAAGATACATGTATTACATGGAATTCATTATTCTTAAAGTCAAGTGAAATCAAAAATCAATTATTAAATCAAGGAGTAAAAAAAGGAGATTGTGTAGTTGGATATTTATCAAATCATCCGATTACCATTGCAGCATTTTTAGCCACAAACTCAATAGGTGCNGTATGGAGTTGNTGTTCCCCTGACTTTGGCATTGAAAGTGTTATTTCTAGGCTAGGACAACTAAAGCCGGTTATATTGATTGTAATTAAAGAATATTCATATAATGGAAAAAAATATTCCTTATCGCANAGAATCGGGTCCATAAAAAAATCCATTCCAACAATAAAAACTATAATTTATTGTGAAACAGATTTTGNATCATGGAATTTAAATACTGAAAAAGTTATTTCGTTGGAATCAGTTGAAGTGGAGTACGACCATCCAATTTGGGTTTTGTATTCTTCAGGAACTACAGGTAGACCTAAATCAATAACACATCGCACAGGCGGAATGCTCATGGAGCANTATAAAGCTATTGCGCTCCATCAAAATTTAAAGCNAGGAGATCGTTTTTTTTGGCATACTACAACAGGTTGGATGATGTGGAATTATGCATTAGGAGCCTTACTTTGTGGGGGAGTGCTTTGTATATACGACGGATCTCCAAGTTATCCTAATCTTAAGGTTCAATGGCNTTTTGCTTCAGATAANTCTATTGTTCATTTTGGACATGGTGCATCTTTTTTTATTGAAAGTATGAAAAACGATTTGCAAGATATTAACGANAATAGACTTCCAAAGCTGAAATCAATAGGTTCTACAGGATCACCTCTTTCAAAAGAAGCATTCTATTGGCTTCAAAAAAGACTTCCTAGAACCCAACTTGTTTCCTTGAGTGGCGGCACCGACGTTTGTTCTGCATTTTTAGGTGGAAATCCTAATTTACCAGTTTATGCAGGTTATTTGCAATGTGAGATGTTGGGAGCATCAGTTGAATGTTGGAATGAAAAAGGGGAAAAACTTAAAAATGAAACTGGGGAGTTAGTAATTACAAATCCAATGCCCTGTATGCCAANNTATTTTTGGGGTGATACCCAAAATAAGATTTTTAAANAGAGTTATTTTAAGAAATTTAAGGATGTATGGACCCATGGTGATTGGATACAAAAAAGCGAAACTAAAGGAATTAAAATTCTTGGACGTTCAGATTCTACTTTAAATAGGAAAGGAGTTAGAATTGGAACTTCTGAAATATACAGTGTCATAGACTCGATNGATGGAATTCTAGACTCAATAATAGTAGATCTACCAAATAAAAAAGATCATTCAAAATTATTTTTATTTGTTGTTACAAGCAAAAAACTAAATTTCAAATTAATTAATAAGATTAATGATCAATTAAAAATTAAATGTTCGCCCCAATATATTCCAGATAAAATAATTTCAGTTAAGGAGGTACCTTATACATTAAGTGGAAAAAAATTAGAAATACCTATAAAAAAAATATTGTTACGGGACGCAACAGCTGAAGTTATTAATTATGGGTCTTTAAAAAATCCAAAAAGCCTTGATTTTTTTATCAAAAACCGAGAAAAATTTAATATTTGATAAACATTTTGGTAATTTTACTTTCAATATGAAATTAATAATTTCAGTTGTAGTAATTTTAATCTTTTGTTCTGAATTTAAAGCACAACAAGGATCTAAAATTAAACTCAAGAACGTGTCTGTAAGCGATATTAAGTTACCTACTGTTTTTTTATTTGGAAAAGAGTATACAGCTAGGCAAAGAAACACCCTAATAAAAGAAATTTTGAGTTCTAGATTCTACGATCCAAATTTTAGAATGGAAGTAAATTTTCAGGAATTTATTTCAAATAAAAATTTTAGTTTCATACATAAGGGGCCAACTGAAATAATTATTAATTCATCGAAACTTACAAACAGAAATTTATTTAAAACATATCATGGGTATAGTGATGTGGAGATGCCTAACAAAGAAAGGATAAATAGTTTTGTTGAAAGAGTTAAAGCTGTTTATATTGACAGTAGTAGAAATGGAATTTTAAAGAGTAAGGAATTAAAAAAAGATATTCTAATTATAAATCAAAATATAAATCAGAAAAAAAATAAATTTAACTCTGACTCAACATTTCAAATTGATGATTATATTATTAAATTAGAAAGAAGAAAAAAACGTATTGAAAAGAAATTGAATAGTATCACGTTAGTTCAAATTAAAATCTTAACACGTTAAAAATTTAAAATTTAAATATACCTGGTTAATTTTTTAAAATCCAAAACTCCCATGGCTTCATTCGATATTCATAAGAGTAAGACAATCTTTTGAATTTCTCATCCTCATATCTTTTTAATATGCCATTGTATGGTGATCTAAACCCTATATGTTCTCCTGACATATTACCTATAAAAACTATCGTGTCACCCTCCTTAGATCTCTCGAAAGCAAGAACTTTATCTAATAAAGATGTTTTTATTGAAGTATATTTGCCCGCTTCTCTTCCCGAATGTAAAGCGGGACGTGTATTTTTAAGCTTTCCTATTTTTTTTAGCAAATTATAAGTTTCTCCTTTTGCTTTTGGGAAACTGTCCTTTTCAAAGAAAAGTAAGCGCTTATTTAAATCATATTCAACACCACTATATAAAAATGGAAGTCCAGGGGATAGATAGTTTAGAGCCATCATAGTATGTGCTGCTTCTCCGTAAAGTTCATCCACAGTACCTGCCCAAGCATTTTCATCATGAGAGCTTACAAAATTGAGTAATAAGTGTTCTGGTTGATGTTGCAAAATAAAATCTTCTCGATGGTTCCTGTAATCAACAACTGATTTTTGTCCTTGGGCAATATCTTTAGTTAAATGATGTCCGGGAAAATCATAGGAAGCATTAAAATTTTTTAAATGCTTCATCCCACCCGGGTGGTTGGCATCAGTCTCTCCAAGAATAAAGACTGGTTTCAACTTTTTCATTTCTGGTAGAACTTCTTCGTAGAAATCCATCGGGACAGCATAAGCCTGATCAATACGGTAACCATCTATATCAACTTCTTTAATCCAGTATAACATAGCCTCTTTCATTGCTTTACGCATAGAAAAATTGTCGTAGTTAAGATCTGCAACATCTGTCCAGCCAAATGATTCACCAGTTCGGGGATCAATTGGGTCTATAATTTCCCCTAAAGCGTTTTTTAAATAAAATTCTGGATGTTCTTTAATCCATATATGGTCCCAACCCGTGTGCCCTGGAACCCAATCAAAAATGACAAACATTCCAAGTTGATGAGCCTTATTTACTAGGTGTTTTAAATCTTTCAATGTTCCATATTCTGGATTGACACCTTTGTAATCTGAAACTGCGTAATAACTTCCTAGAGGCCCTTTACTTTTTGTTGTTGAGATTGGATAGGTAGGCATTAACCATAAAATATTTACTCCAAGATCTTTTATTTTTGGAAGCTCTTTTGCAAGTGCGTTGAAAGTACCTTCCCTTGTAAATTGTCGAATATTTACTTCATAAAGAACCCCTTTTGCCAAATCGGAGGTTGTTATAGAACCAAGTTTTTTAACAACCTCTAGATTTTTTGACTTTTGACAAAAAAACAAAGTTAAACTAAAGCATATGATTATTATTTTTTTCATTTTTCTACATTAAAATTATAAATAAATCAATTTTAATTAAAATTCATTGCAGTTTCAATTAAAGCTAAATGAGAATATGCCTGTGGGAAATTCCCTAATAATCTTTTTGATTTAAAATCTAGATCTTCGCTAAATAAACCTAGATGATTACTGTAAGAGAGGAGTTCATCAAAGTATTTTTTAGATTTTTCCTTTTCACCAATTTTATATAGGCTGTAGGCAAACCAAAAAGAACAAACTGTGAACGAGGAGCTAGGCTTCCCAAAGTCATCAATATTTTTATATCTAAAAAGAAGACCTTCAAAGGAAAGTTCCTTTTCAATTGCTTTTACTGTACTTACATATTTTGGGTCCATTGCATCTATAAATTCGTATTGTTCCATTAGAAGAACTGATGCATCAAGGTCTTTGCTTCCATAGGACTGGGTAAAAGCCTTTTTATTTTTATTCCAACCATTTTCAAGAATGTCCTTTTTTATTTCATTTCTCAATATTTTCCACTTATTAGTAGATTTTTTTCGTTTAAAAATTTTAGAAATTTTAATTGCCCTATCTACTGCAACCCAACACAATAGTTTTGAGAATGTAAAGTGTCTATTTTCATTTCTAAACTCCCATATACCTCTATCGGGGAGTCTCCAGTTTTTTTCTACTACCCAAATTATCAATTTTACAATTGACCAAAGCTCCTCATGTTTGTCATTGTCTTCTCTGTATTTGTCAATTTGAAAGTGTATCGCATCCATTAAAATTCCATAAATGTCATTTTGTTTTTGAGAATATGCAGCATTTCCAATTCTTACTGGTTTTGATTTTTCATAACCAATAAAATGACTTAAAATTTTTTCAGTTAGAATTTTTTCTCCACTAATTCCATACATTATTTGGAGTTTTTCATTCTTATCTGGAATCAAATTAACTATAAAATCTATAAAATTTTTCACAATTTTTTTGTGTCCTAGTTTAGTGATAATTTTAATTACCATAGAGGCGTCTCTAATCCAACAAAATCTGTAATCCCAATTTCTAACTTCACCAATTGTTTCAGGCAGAGAAGTTGTAGCAGCCGCGAGAACAGCACCTGTTTTTTCAAAAGTCAATAGCTTTAAGGTCATAGCACTTCTTAAAATTTCAGAATTATAGTTTTTAAATTTTGGAGTTTTGTGACACCAGTTCATCCAATATATCTTTGTTTTTTCAAAGTCTAACATTGTTTGATTTAAAGTTACTGACTCAATTTTTTCGTTATATGATACTGATAAAAAACAATCTTTATGGATTTCTATTTCATTACTTTCTAGGATATTTTTTTTATTTAAGTCGGTATATAGGTATAAAGTCCCATATCTTTTTTCATCAACAACACTTACAATAAACTCATCTTTTACATATGTATTTGTATTTCCTAAAGCATATTCAAGTTTAGGATCATAAAATATTTTAAATTTAGGTTTACCCCGTAAAAGTTTAATTAACCTTATTATTTCGGGGGGTGAATAAAAAGATCTATTCTCTTTTTGATACCTTGGCATGAAGTCAATTACTTCAAAAGAGTTTTCTTCATTCTCAAATTTAGTAACTAGAATAGAAGTATTTTCAATATAATTTTGAGAAGTGTTATAAGTTTCATCACATTCAATCTTAAAACTACCTCCTTTTTGCTCATCTAGAATTTTAGCGAACACTGAGGCCGAATCAAATTTTGGTAAACAACACCAGTCTATTGAAGAATTCTCATTTATTAATGCTGAAGATTGACAATTCCCAATTATACCGAAATTTAGTGTATTAGATTTCATGTATGAATTTTTTATTACATAATTTTAAGTTCAATAGTAATTTATGGGTAAAACTATTATCGTTTCCAATAGACTTCCTGTTCAGATATCTAAAGTAGAAAATAATTACAAATATACTCCATCTTCAGGTGGATTAGCAACTGGAATGAACTCAATTCGTAAAAAAAAGGATTTTTTGTGGATTGGTTGGCCAGGTATTAGTTTAGAAGAAATAGATAAAAAGTCTTTGGGATCCGTTCAAAAATATTTGGACAAAAACAACTATTATTCTGTCAATTTAGAAAAAAAAGAAATAGATGAATTTTATTATGGTTTGTCAAATAAAGCCTTATGGCCTCTCTTTCATTATTTTATAGAATATTCTGTTTTCAACATCAATCAATGGGAATCATACGTTGATGTGAATAAAAAATTTTCAGAGGCAGTAATTAAAAATGTTGAAGATGGGGATATTATATGGGTCCACGATTATCAACTTTTACTTTGCCCTAAAATGATTAGAGATGTAAATCCTAATGTCACAATTGGTTTTTTCCTGCATATCCCTTTTCCATCATTCGAAATTTTTAGAATTTTTCCCTGGAGAGAGGAATTACTTCAAGGAATTTTAGGTGCTGATCAAATTGGATTCCACACCTATGATTATGAACGTCATTTTTTAAGTTCTGTTAAGAGAATTTTAAAATATGATGTTAAATTCAATAGAATTGAAATGGGGAGTAGAGAAGTTGTTGTTGATACTTTTTCAATGGGGATAGATTACAAAAAATTTAATTCAGCTGCTAAAAAACGCTTAGTTGAAAAATCATCAAAGAAATCTGAATTAAAAAAGCAACTAGATTATCATAAGAAAACTTCATCTGGAGGAAAGCTTATTTTGTCAATTGACCGTCTTGATTATACCAAAGGTGTTGTAAATAGAATAAAAGCATTTGAAATTTTTCTAAGAAAGTATCCTCAATATTTGGAAAAAGTTAGACTTGTAATGTTAACAGTACCTTCTAGAGCAGCTGTTTCGGATTATAAAAAACTTAAAAGAGAAACTGATGAAATTGTTGGAAGAGTAAACGGAGAATTTGCGACAGTGAATTGGACACCGATATGGTATTATTATCGAAATATGGATTTTGAAGACCTAGTTGATTTATATACTACTTCAGATATTGCTATGATTACGCCGGTAAGAGACGGGATGAATCTTGTTGCAAAGGAGTTTATTTCCACAAGAGTTGAAAAAGATGGTGTTCTAATTTTAAGTGAAATGGCCGGAGCTTCCAAAGAACTTTTCCAAGCTGTATTAGTAAACCCATTTGATTTAGATAACATGGCGGAAGCATTATATCAAGCTGTAAACATGACTAAAGCTGAACAAGTTGAAAGAAATAGAAAAATGCGTAAAAGGCTTAAAAGGTATAATGTGGAGCACTGGGCTAAAGAATTTATAAAAGGGCTTAATCTTCAGTCAAAAAATAAAATTAAATCTTCAGCAACTCTAATTAATGAAAATGTGCTAAAAAAATTAAAATCACATTTTGTCTCTTCCGAGAAGAGATTAATTATGTTAGATTATGACGGTACGCTAATTGATTTCAATGACAAACCAAAGCTCGCTATCCCATCACAAAAACTTAAAAATTTAATTAATGATATTTGTAAAAATGAAAATACAGATGTTTATATAATTAGTGGTCGTGATCAAAAATTTTTATCAAAGCATTTTGATGATCTAAGTATTAACTTAATTGCTGAACACGGCTACTTCAAAAAACCTGTAAATGAGACTTGGCTTGAACCAAATTTTATAGAAAATCAAGATTGGATGACCGATTTACTTCCAATTTTTGAAACTTTCGCAGATAGAACACCAGGTACATTTATTGAAAAAAAGAAAACAAGTTTGGTTTGGCATTTCAGAAAAACCGATCCTGAACTTGCATCGGAAAGGGTTGTTGAGTTTAAAACCGTTTTAAATAGTCTTGCTTCTGATGAACTTCAAATATTGGATATAGTTAAGGGGATTGAAGTATCAAGAGGAACAATTAGCAAAGGTAAGTCAGTAATTGACATACTGTCTGATACAAAATACGATTTTATATTATGTGCTGGTGACGATATAACTGATGAGAGCATGTTTGAAAGTTTATCTAAAGAGACTTTTAGCATTAAGATCGGAAGAAAAAAAACCAAAGCTAATTATTTTGTTGACAGTCCTGATGAATTAATTTCAGTTCTTGAAAGCTTGATAAAAATTTGAGATAATTAAAAATTGTGATTTACTGCAATATAATTGCAGGAATGTTTTTCCTTTCATACTCAATATTGTATTTCTCAATGCTTACCAAAATATCATTTTCGAAAGTTTTCATACTCATTCTAAACTTAGAATCAAGATCTTTAAACCTTTCCATAGCCCCTGATGTTACTTGAGGATCTAAACTATTTACGTATTCATGTAAATAAATAAATTCTGCATTTAATTTATTATGAAAATTTATAACATCTTGGAATGTTTTTTGTTTGGGTTGAATTAAGTTTTGTTCCCACTCGTCAATTTTAAAAGTTATTTTTTTTGCCATATCAATTAAATCAGATAACTCTTTTTTATTATCCATTTTTTTAATATTATTTTCTAATTGTATTTTAATATTCCTTGCTTTTGTGACCATCATATTTAGATTTCTAATATTTTTTTCAATTGAAAGTAAAAGTTCTTCTTGCTCCAAATATTCTGAAGTTTTAAAATTAAAGTTTGGATCAGATTCGAGTAAAAAGCTATTTTGATATTCTTTGCCTCCAATATTCATTTTAATTTTATAATTACCTGGTGAAACAATTCCTGAGTTATAACCTCCATATACAAAAACTTTTTCAACTCCTTCAAATGGTTCCCTTCTCAAATCCCAATTAAATCTATTAAATCCATATTTCGGTTTGAGATATTTTTTTTCTTTTGGTCCACCTTGCCATGTTTTAAATTTGGCAGTATCTTTTTTATTTTCGAATTTTCTAATCACGATGTCATTTTTTAGAATTGAAATTTTAACGTCAAGAGTATCAAAACCTTTCGGAATAAAATAGTCAATTTCTATACCAGGCAATGGGTTTTGACCTAAATTTTTCCCTACACTTTTTTCAATATATCCCCCAATAAATCTTTTAACATTACTTTCAGTAATGATTTTAGGCTCCTCTGGTACATTTAATTCTTGTAAGGGAGATAAGTTGTCTAAAACCCAAAAAGATCTACCCGCGGTTGCTGCAATCAAATCGTTATTTCTTATAAAGAGGTCATTAATTGGTACTACTGGAAGATTAAGTTGAAGTTTTTCCCAAATCATACCATCATTTTTTGAGATAAAAAATCCAGTTTCGGTGCCAGCATATAAAAGTCCCTTAATTTTTTTATCAGCTCTAACTACACGTACAAAGTTATTTTCACCCTCTATTCCGTATGAGATAAGTTTCCAGTTTTTTCCATAATCTTCAGTTTTATAGACGTAAGGTTTCATATCCATAAACTTGTATCTCATTACTGTTATATAAGCTTTTCCTTCTTTGAACTCAGATAAATCAATTGAATTTATAATCCCCGGTTTTAGTCCTTTAGGAGTAACATTTACCCAATTTTTTCCACCATTTCTAGTAAGGTGAATAAGTCCGTCGTCGGTGCCAGCCCAAATCACATCATCGTCTTTCTTTGATATAGCCAAGCTCATTATTGTATTATAATTTTCACCTCCTGCGGCTTCGTTTGTATAAGGAGTACCACCCTCACCATGTTTATTTTTTTCATTTCTAGTTAAATCACCACTAATAATTTCCCAATTATTTCCTTTGTCGCTGGACTTAAACACAACATTCCCTGCATGATAAATTATGTTTGAATTTTGAGGAGACGTTAAAATTGGAGCATTCCAATTAAATCTATATTTAAAATCCTTTGGTACATTTCCAAGTGAAAGTTCAGGATACTCTTTTATTTGTTTAGAAACACCGGTTTCTCTATTCCATCTTTCAATAATTCCTTGGTAGCATCCTCCATAAACAGTTTTTGGATCTTTATCGTCAAATGCAAGAAAAGCACTCTCACACCCTGCTACCGAGTACCAATCCTTCCAGCCAATTCCTCCCCCGTATGTTCTATTTTTAATACCAATAGCTGAATTATCTTGTTGTCCGCCATAGACATTATAAGGAGTTTGAGAATCTGCTATAACTCGATAAAATTGAGAGGTAGGTTGATTTTTTTGGGTACTCCAACTTCTTCCTGCATCTGTGGTTATATTTGCGCCTCCGTCATTAGAATTAATCATTATATTATTGTTTAATGGATTTATCCATAAATGATGATTATCCCCATGTGGTGTGTCAACCTTTTTAAAGGACTTTCCACCATCAATTGATTTCATAACGGGAGCATTTAATACATATACCGTATTTTCATCTTGGGGATCAGCAAAAACCTCCATATAATACCATGAACGGGTAATATTTATTCTCTCATTGTTTACTAATTTCCAATTTTCCCCCTTGTCACTTGATTTGTATAATCCACCCTTTTCACCCTCTGCTTCTAAAATAACATAAACCAAATTAGGATTGGCTCTAGAGACAGAAATACCAGACTTTCCAAATTCTTTTGGAAAACCATTTTTTAACTTAATCCAGGTTTCTCCTCCGTCAGAGGATTTATAAATTCCTGAATTTTTCCCTCCTGACCTTATTTGCCACGGCGTTCGAGAATGTTCCCACATAGAGGCGTAAATTACCCTCGGATTAGTCATATCCATGCTTATAGATGAGGCACCTACATTTTGATTAACATACAAAACTTTTTTCCAAGTATTACCTCCATCAACCGTTTTAAAAACACCCCTCTCCTTGGATGGTCCATATTGAGAACCCTGAACAGAAACAAAAATTATTTTAGGATTTTCAGGATGAATTATAACATCTGAAATGTGATATGAATTTTTTAAACCTATGTGATCCCATGATTTCCCTGCATCGGTTGAAATGTAAACACCATCTCCCATTGATGTCATAACACCTCTTGCAGCATGCTCACCCATACCAACTACAACAACATTCTCATCGGATTCAGATACAGCTATTGCGCCTACTGTACCAGTTTTAAAAAACCCATCTGAAATATTATTCCAGTTAATTCCGTAATCCTCCGACTTCCATACACCACCTCCGGTACTTCCCATATAAAAGACATTTTCTTTTTGAATCAAACCACACGAAGCTACACTTCTTCCACCTCTAAAAGGGCCAATATTTCTCCATGACAAATTATTGTAGGTGACTTTTTCAGTGCTTAACTTTTGTTTGTTTCTCTTTTTTTGAGAGAAAGAATTAAATGAAAAAATAAATATGAGTATTAAAAGTGTATAATTTTTATTTGTCATTTCAGTAGAAGAGTTAATTTTAATTTAAAGTTGATAAGTTCGTAATAAATAAAAATAAATAAAAATGAATAAAATTNCCTATTTCTTGTTNTTATTTAATATTCTTTTTTTTGGTTGTGAATCACAAAAAGATAAAAGTTTCATTGGTGTAAGTTATNCCCAAGATTTATCAACTNAAAAAAATTTTGATGGAAGACTACTACTAATGTTTAGTAAAAAATTAAATCCTGAACCTAGATTCCAAATAAATGATAGTAAAAATACTGGGATTATTGTTGGAATTGATGTGGAAAATTGGGAGCCNGGAGAGGTAATAAAATTTAACCCAAATTTATTAGCATATCCGATTAATCAACTTAAAGATTTACCGGANGGTGAATATTATGTTCAAGCACTTCTTCACAAATACGATNCTTTTAAAATGGCATCTGGCTTTGAGTTAAAGCTACCAATGGATCAAGGCGAGGGGCAAAAGTGGAATATCAGTCCTAAAAATTTATACAGTGAACCTGTAAAAATCAAAATCCAAAAGAAAACAAGCTTTGCAAAAATTGTTTTAAATAATGAAATACCAGAGATAGAACCAATTAAAGATTCAAAATATATAAAACACGTTAAAATCCAAAGTCAGTTGTTGTCTAAGTTTTGGGGAAGACCAATGTTTTTACAAGCAAATGTTTTGTTGCCTAAAGATTTTAAAAAGACAGGTTTAAAAAGATACCCTCTTATGATTTTCCATGGTCATTTCCCTAATACATTTAGGGGATTTAGAAATAAGCCTCCAGATGCTCCAAAAATTGATTCTATATTCAATGAAAGATTTGGAATTACTGGATATAAATTCATTCAACAAAAAGAAGCATATAATTTCCACAATAGATGGCTTTCAAAAAGTTTTCCAAGATTTATGGTGATTGAAATTCAACATCAAAATCCTTACTATGACGATTCCTATGCTGTTAATTCTGCGAATTTAGGTCCCTATGGTGATGCTATAACATATGAATTGATTCCGCATATTGAAAAATTGTTCGATGGCATAGGAGAGGGATGGGGTAGATTTTTATATGGTGGTTCTACAGGCGGATGGGAGGCTCTAGCAGCTCAAGTATTTTACCCAAAGGAGTATAATGGATGCTTTGCGGCTTGTCCTGACCCAATAGATTTTAGGGCTTTTACAATTGTTGACATTTACAAGGATAAAAATGCCTATTTTGATGAAGGAGAATTTACGAGGAACTTAAGACCTGGAATAAGGGATGGAATAGGTAGAATTAAGGCGTACTTAAAAGACATTAATAGAAGAGAGTACATNCTTGGCACTAATAGCAGATCAGGTGATCAGTGGGATATTTGGCAAGCAGTTTATTCTCCNATTGGCGAAAATGGATANCCTAAACCAATTTGGGATAAGCTTACTGGTGAGGTTGACAAAAATGTTGCGAATTACTGGAAAGAAAATTATGATTTNAGATATATAATGGAAAGAGANTGGAGCAAAATAGGTAAAGACCTAAAAGGGAAAATAAATATTTATTGCGGTGATATGGATAACTATTATTTAAATAATGCAGTGGTTTTAACTGAAAAGTTTTTAGAACAAACTAAAAANCCATATTATAGTGGTGAAGTGGATTATGGCAATGGAGCAGAACACTGTTGGAATGGAGATCAAGAAAATCCTAATCATATCTCAAGGTTACGTTACAACACAATGTATCTAAATAAAATTAAAGAAAGAATTAAAATAACAGCTCCTAAAGATAACAACCTTATTAATTGGGACTAATTNTTTTTTTTTAAATAAAATTGTTTGATTTTATTATTCACACGTNATATTAAAACATATTTTTTTTATATTTAGCCCTCAAANTATAGATAAAAAAATATTTCATGAAAAAGTCATTTGTTTTATTAGTAACTTTCCTAATGTTCTTGGGTGTTTCTAACCATGTTTATTCTGCCGTAGGTTATAGTTTAAACACAACAATTATTCAAGATAGTGATGAGATGGAGGTATCGGAAGATTCAGCTTCTTTTACTCAAGAATTAAAAAAACGTTTTATTGAAGGTGGACCAAGCTTTATGGGCATCGTTTTAATCTGTTTAATCTTGGGTTTAGCTATCTCAATTGAGAGAATCATATTTNTAAATTTAGCTTCAACTAATACTAAAAAGTTGACTNAAGGCGTAGAAGAAGCTCTTTCAAGTGGTGGGGTAGACNCTGCAAAGGAATTATGTAGAAACACAAAAGGACCGGTTGCGTCCATTTTCTATCAAGGTTTAGATAGNGCTAATGAGAGTGTCGAAAGCGCTGAAAAGGCTGTAATTGCTTATGGAGGAGTTCAAATGGGTCAACTCGAAAAGAATGTGTCTTGGATTTCATTATTTATTGCTTTAGCTCCTATGCTCGGTTTCATGGGAACAGTCATAGGGATGATTCAAGCATTTGATAAAATTGAGGCCGCAGGTGATATGCAGCCATCATTGGTTGCGGGAGGTATTAAAGTNGCTCTGCTGACTACAGTTTTCGGATTAATAGTTGCAATAATTCTCCAAGTCTTTTACAACTATATAATTGCTAAAATTGATGCTATCGTTAACGACATGGAAGATGCTTCCATTTCTCTNGTAGATATTTTGGTTGCTAACAAAAAATAAGTCCATGAATTTTCAATTAATAGTAAAAATNTTATCTGCAATACTTGGNCTNTCAGGAGCAATTTGTTTGTTTATTGTTATGGGTTCGGGAGATGAGACAATTAAAATGAACGCTTCTCAGGGAGATTTTTCAGTGGTTAGCCCCTTAATATCAATAGCTCAAGTTACACTTNTTNTAACGGTCGCTGCGACTTTAATTTTTTCCTTAAAGGCTTTATTTGCTAACTCTGAAAAACTNAAAAAAGCCTTAATTTTTGTTGGTATTTTTNTATTCATTGTTGGTGTTGCATATNTCTCCTCAAGTGGTGTTGAAACTCCACTTAAAGANGGTAAATTTTTATCAGAATCAGGTTCNCGATGGGTAGAAACAGGGATTAGGACTTTCTATATANTGTCAATTTCTGCAATATTGTCTATGGCTTTCTCTGGTGTTAAAAGGTTAATCAAATAAACTTATGGCTAGAAGAGCTGCACCTGAAGTTAATGCTGGATCAATGGCCGATATTGCCTTNTTATTACTCATATTTTTCCTTGTCACTACAACTATTGAAACTGATTCGGGAATTAATAGAAAATTGCCACCAACAGACGAAATTGAAGACCCACCAATTATAAAAGAGAGAAATATTTTTACTGTTGTAGTTAATAAGGATAATAGATTATTAGTCGAAGAAGAATTAATGGATATTAGTGACTTAAGGCAATCTGCAATTGAATTTTTAGATAATNGAGGGGGAAAAGGTGACGAATCTTGTTCATATTGTCAAGGTAAACGAAATCCTAAGTCATCCGACAACCCAGAAAAAGCAATTATATCGCTTAAAAACGATAGACANACCTCTTACAAGGCATATATTGCTGTTCAAAATGANCTAGTCGCNGCTTATAATGACCTTAGAAATAGAGAATTTAGTAGAATATATCCTATGATAGGAATTAATTTCATTGATGCTCAAAAAAGATATAGTGACCCTAGAACAAATTTAGATGAAAAGCAAAAACTTAAACCTCTCTTAGATACGATAAAAGTTTTGTTTCCGCAAAAATTATCTGAAGCTGAACCAAGTAAAACTAAATAAAATAAATGTCAAAGTTCAAAAAAAATAAAAAAGGTCTTCCAGCAATATCTACAGCTTCATTACCTGATATTGTGTTTATGCTTTTATTTTTCTTCATGGTAGCAACTGTTATGAGAGACAGTACGTTAATGGTTAAAAACACTTTGCCTGCTGCTGATCAAGTGCAAAAGTTAGATAAAAAAGATCGTGTGATGTATATTTATGCTGGAAAGCCTTCGATGAGATACCAGGATAAATANGGAGCTCAAGCAAGAATTCAACTAAANGATAAATTTGCTACAGTTGCTGATGTAGCAGCTTTTGTGTTGGCAGAAAGGGCCTCAAAGAGACAAGAGCTTCAAAATGTTTTAACAACGGCTCTTAAAGTAGATGGTGAAACAAATATGGGGTTAATTTCAGATATAAAGCAGGAATTAAGGAAGGTTAACGCACTTAAGATTAATTATACCACTAGGGTAGGTGATTATACCCAAAATTTAGATTAAATATTTANATTTAATTATATCTATAAATNTAGGTAATGAGATTAAAGTTACTTATCACCTTTTCTTTATTTAACATATTAAATGGTCAGGAAAATAAAAATCTAAACTATAAAGAAGATCAAATATATTTTAATTTTAATTTTGATTTCCAATTAAAAAGTATTGAGAATTATCAACAAAATGGTTTTTCAAGAAGTTTTAATANTGGCTTNTTAAAAGATATTTCATTAAATGAAAAAGGAAATAAGGCTTTAGCTTTTGGTTTAGGTTACGGATTTTCGAGATTAGTAAGCAACCTTGATGTTGCAGAGAATTTAAATTTTATTATTCAAGGTGACTCAACACTAAGAAATAGGCTTTCCTATCATTCAATACAATTTCCTGTAGAATTAAGACTAAGGACTTCTACTCTTGAAAGTTTTGCATTTTGGAGGGTTTACCTTGGGTATAGATTGAATTATAATTTTTCAGCTAAATACAAACCATTTTTTGGTAGAGAGACTGAATTAAAAAACCAAGTTAGTGAATTTTCACATTGCTTATCNCTGTCTTTAGGTTTCGATTCATGGAACATAAGGTTTGAAACTGGACTTTCNCCGGTTATAAAAATTTCCTCCANTTCAAATAATACTAATAATAATTTTTATGTTTCAAGTATTGGTCTTGTTTTTTATCTATTATAATTCTCTTCTTAATCTTGCAACTGGATAATTTAATTTTTCTCTATATTTTGCTACAGTCCTTCTNGCGATAGAATAACCTTTTTTTGAAAGTTCTATTGATAAATCCATATCTGAAAAAGGATTTTTTTTATTTTCACTTTCNATAATTGATTCTAGAATATTNTTAATCTCAAAGCTAGATACCTCTTCTCCTTCCAAATTTTTTAAAGATTCAGAAAAAAACTTTTTTAATAAAAAAGTACCGTAGGGGGTTTCTATATATTTACTGTTTGCAACCCTAGACACTGTTGAAATATCCATATTAGTCTTTTCAGCAATATCTTTTAAAATCATAGGNTTCAACTTTTTTTCGTCACCCGACAAAAAATATTCTTTCTGAAATTTAACTATTGCATTTATTGTTAAACTCAGTGTNTGGTGTCTTTGAGTTATTGCTTCAATAAACCATTTGGCAGCGTCCAGTTTCTGCTTAATGAATTGAACGGTTTCTTTTTGTGCATTAGACTTTATTTTTGAGCTTTGATAGCCTTTCAACATTTCTTTGTAATTTGTTGATATATGTAAATCCGGAGCATTTCTTCTGTTTAAATTAACATTAATGTGATTCTCATTTACATTTAAGATAAAATCTGGTACAATATGATTATTTTCTGAAAATGAGGAAATNGATCCTCCTGGTTTAGGATTTAACTTTTCAATTTCATTTAACCCTTTTTTTAGCAAATCTTGATCTATATTAAACTTCTCTTGCATTTTTTTGAAATGTTTTTTTGAAAATAAATTAAAACCTTCGTCGATTATTTTTGAAGCAGTAAAAATNTCATCTGATTTGGGTTTTCTTTTTAATTGTATAGATAGACATTCTTGGAGGTTTCTCGCAGCTATTCCTGGTGGTTCAAGATTTTGAATCATATGTAATACATTTTTTATCTCTTTAGAGCTAATAATTTCGTTTTGAGTGAACGCAATGTCATCAATAAGTTCTTCTATAGACCTACTTAAGTANCCACTTTCGTCAATACTGCCAATTATAAATTCAGAAATTATTTTTTCTTTTTCCGAAAGAATCAAAACATTAGTTTGGTTTTTTAAATTTTCGTGTAAACTCGTGTGACTCGAGATTGGTGTATTTTTTTCCTCTTCTTCAGAACTATAATTAAATGAATTAAGTTTATATGAAGGTATTTCATCGTCACTTAAATAAGCTTCAATATCCATATCGGTATTTTCAGAATAATTCTCTGAAAAATCTTCGTCCTGTTGATTCTCAAAATCAGATAATTTTTCTTCAATACCACTTTCGAGCGCAGGATTTTCCTCAATTTCATTTTTAATTCTTTGTTCAAAATCTAGTGTGGGCAATTGAATTAACTTCATCAACTTAATCTGTTGAGGAGAAAGTTTTTGAGATAACCTGAAAGTTAAATTTTGTTTTAGCATATACCTAAAAAAAACATTACCAACNNAAAATTACTATTTCTTTAAAATAAAGCATTGTTTGGAGTTCGAGGAAATGGGATTACATCTCTTATATTAGTCATCCCAGTAGCAAACAAAANAAGACGCTCAAACCCTAACCCAAATCCACTGTGGGGAACAGTCCCAAAACTTCTCAGCTCCTCGTACCACCATAAATCTTTACTTGAAACACCAAATTGATTCATCCTATTTTTTAAAATATTTATTCTTTCTTCTCTCTGAGATCCACCGATAATTTCTCCAATACCTGGAAAAAGAACATCCATGGCAGCGACAGTTAATTTGTCATCATTTAATCTCATATAAAACGCTTTACTTTTAGACGGGTAATCAAAAATAACCACAGGTTTNTTAAAATGTTTTTCAACTAAATATCTTTCATGTTCGCTTTGAAAATCCATTCCCCAATCTTTTACTAGAAATTTAAATTTTTTCTTTTTGTTTTTTGAACAATTTTTAAGAATTTCAAATGCATTGGAATAGCTAATTCTTTCAAATTCGTTTTCNATAACAAACTTTAACTTATTAATTAGCTTTANTTCATTTCTTTCACTTTTTGGTTTATTTTTTTCCTCATTGTATAATCTTTCCTCTAAAAAACTTAAATCATCTATGCAATTTTCAATCACAAAACTTAATATATATTTTACAAACTTTTCTGCTAGGTTAATGTTATCTTCCAAGTTAAAAAAAGCCATTTCTGGCTCAATCATCCAAAATTCTGACAGGTGCCGAGTAGTGTTAGAATTTTCTGCTCTAAATGTTGGTCCAAAGGTGTATACTTTTCCTAAGCCTAAAGCGTAGGACTCTGCCTCTAGTTGACCCGAAACTGTTAGGTGTGTTTTATTCGAGAAAAAATCTTTTGTAAAGTCAACATTATTTTTTTCTAATGGTGGAGACTTTGGATCNAGTGTGGTAACTCTAAACATTTCCCCAGCTCCTTCTGCATCATTTGATGTAATTATTGGAGTGTTAACATATTGAAAATTCTCTTCTTGAAAAAATTTATGAACTGCATATGATAGCTTGGACCTAATTCTCATAATGGCACCAAAAGTAGATGTTCTTATTCTTAAGTGCGCATTTTCTCTCAAAAACTCAAAACTATGTTTTTTGGGTTGTATAGGGTATTTTTCAGCATTAGATTCTCCATATATTTTAATATTTTCAACTAAAATTTCAACTTTTTGTCCACTACCAAGACTTTTTACTAGTTTACCATTTATTGAGAGGCTGGTCCCAGAAGCAATCTTTTTTATTATTAATTCATCAAANTTTTCAAAATCAATTACGCATTGAATATTTCTAACCGTACTTCCATCATTTAGGGAAATGAATTTATTAGCTCTAAAGTTTTTAACCCATCCNTTCGCCGTGACTAACTGATTTTTTGGTTTGATTTTTAAAATTTCTTTAATAAGCAGAGTCATCTAATAATTTTTTCAAATATACATTTTAGATGTTATTTAATTAATCTAATTTTTAACAAAAGAATTTTTTTAGATTACTAAATCTTTATTTTTGGTTCTCTGATTACTTTTTCATTTGATATAGTTTTCTTCAGAGATATTAGAAGAGATGGTAACAAAATTAAATTTGATAACATTGCAATTAAAAGGGTCAAGGAAACTAAACCTCCTAGAGCAACTGTACCACCAAATTCTGAAATCATGAATACTGAAAATCCAAAAAATAGCACTACAGATGAATAAAACATACTAACACCTCTTTCTCTCAATGCATTATACACAGATGGTTGAATTTTCCAATTTGAATCGAAAAGTTCTTGTCTATATTTTGCCAGAAAATGAATGGTATTGTCGACTGAAATTCCAAAAGCAATACTAAAAACAAGAATAGTCGAAGGTTTAAGTGGTATTNCTGCAAATCCCATCATCCCTGCAGTAATTAATAGAGGGACTATATTAGGAATTAGAGAAATAATAATCATTTTGAAAGACCTAAACATATATGCCATAAATAGTGAAATTAATAAAATAGCAAGAGCAAGAGAAATCACAAGATTTTTGACCAAAAATTTAGTTCCTTTTAAAAATATTAGAGATTTGCCTGTTAAATTCACATTGTATCTGTCTTTTGGGAATATTTCATTAATTTCTCNTATAAGTTTCTTTTCTATTTCTTCTATTCTAATCGTGCTAATATCTTTCATGAATGTTGTTATTCTTGCTATTTTGTTTTCCTTATCTACAAAATTATTGGTAAAACTTTTTTCACTTTCAGGCGTATAATTTTTAAAATACGACATAATAAATCTATTTTCTTGTGAGGAAGGAAGTGAAAAATAGTTTGGATTTCCATTGTAGTATGCTTGCTTTGCAAATTTAACTATTTGAGTTACTGAGTTTGGACTTGATAATTCAGGAATTTTTTTTATCACATTTTCAATTTTATCTAGTCTTTTTAATGTAGATAATTTAAAAACACCATCTTTTCTTTTAGTGTCAACAATTATTTGAAGTGGAACNATTCCATTAAATTGTTCATCGAAAAAAACAATGTCTTTAAAAAAATCTTGTTTTTTAGGCATATCATCAAGCATACTACCTGAAATATTAATTTGATATATCCCAATTATGCTAAGAATAATTAAAATAAGAGATGTTGTATAAGTATTAATTTTTTTATGTTTTACTATATGCTCTAATATTTTTATAAATTTTCGAATAGTTTTATTTTTCAAATGCCGTAGATGTTTTTTATTGGGAGCTTTCATAAAGCTATANAGAATAGGTATTGTAGTAATTGATATTAAATAAATACCTATTATGTTTATAGAAGCAATTATTCCAAATTCTTTTAGAAGTTTGCTCTCTGTCAAAATGAANGTCGAGAAACCACAAGCAGTTGTCATGTTCGTCATTAAAGATGCATTTCCTATCCTTATTATAACTTGTTCTAGAGATCTTGACTGGTTACCATACTCATTAACTTCTTGCTGATATTTATTAATTAAAAAAATGCAGTTTGGTATTCCAATAACAATAATTAATGGAGGGATTAATGCAGTCAAGACAGTAATTTCAAATCCTAAAAAACCTAATGTTCCAAAAGACCATGCGACCCCTATTAAAACAACTAAAACAGAAATCAATGTTGCTCTAATTGATTTGAAAAACATAAAAAATATAAATGAGGTTACAAATAATGCTGTTAAGACAAAAAGTCCTATTTCATCAAGAATGTTTTGAGCGTTNAATGTTCTAATATATGGCATACCAGATTTATATATTTTNACATTGTTTTTCTCTTCAAAATTTTTTACAAGAGGAATAAATTTATTTAGAATAAAATCTCTTCTTTTAGATGTGTTTACAATATTTTTATCCATATATATCCCCATCCTTATTGAGCCTGTTTTCTTATTTAATATTAAATTTTCATAAAAAGGCAACTCCAAAAATAATTTTTGTTTTAAGGTCAATATGTTAAATGAGTCTTGCTTTTGTGGATTAAAAACTGATTTGAGTTCAAACCTCCTTAATTTTTGATTTTTAACTATCTCTTTTAAATTATCAAAGGACAAAGCATAATCGATNTCAGAAAATTTTGTGATTTCTATTCTTAATTCTTTCCACATTTTTAATTTTTCCTGAGAAAAAAAGTCATTATCTTTTATTGCTATGACTAAAAGATTGCCTTCCTCACCAAAAACTTTAACGAAATCTTTATATCGTATATTTTCTTCATGTTTATCTGGAAGTAAATTAGCTTCAGTAAAGGTAAACCTGATATTTTTCCACTGATCTATCCATAGGAAAGTTGATAAAATTAAAACCGATAATATTAAAAATCTATTATTTAAAATTAGCTGTGAAATAGTCCTCCAAACTCCCCATTGATGACTCGCATATTTCATTTATAATGGGATAACTTCATACTGTCATTATTTCTTTTTCCTTCACTTTTAAAACTGAATCGATTTTCGNTATAAAATTATCGGTTAATTTTTGANTATCTATCTCGTAATTTTTTTTCTCATCATCAGAGACATCGGTTTTTTTAATTTCATGATTAGAATCTTTTCTAATATTTCTGATNCTTATTTTTGAATTTTCTGATTCATTTCTCACAATTTTGACTAATTCTCTTCTTCTTTCTTCAGTTAGAGGNGGAATACTTACAATAATTGTGTCTCCATTGTTCATTGGATTAAAACCAAGATTTGCATTAATTATTCCTTTTTCTATTTCTTGTAAAATACTTTTATCCCAGGGCTGTACAATTAAAGATTTTGAATCTGGAGTATTAATATTTGCCAACTGGCCTAGTGNNGTTGGATTTCCATAATAATCAACTATAACACTTTTTAACATATTAGGATTAGCTTTTCCAGCTCTAATATTTAAAAGCTCATTTTCTAGGTGTAACAAAGAGGATTGCATCTTATCCTCAGCAGATTTTAATATAAAGTCTAATTTTTCATTCATTTTANAAAAATACTTTAGTTCCAATTTTCTTTCCTTGAACAACNTTTTTTAGGTTGTCTTTAATATTCATGTCAAAAACAATTATGGGCAAATTATTTTCTTTACTTAGTGTAAATGCGGTAGTGTCCATAATTTTTAGGTTCAATCTTAGAGCATCTTCAAAGGATAGACTATCTAATTTAATTGCTTTATCATTTAGTTCAGGATCCTCTGTATAAATTCCATCAACTCTCGTTCCTTTTAAAATCACATCTGCATTAATTTCAATAGCTCTTAAAACTGCAGCTGAATCAGTTGTNAAAAAAGGATTACCAGTGCCTGCACTAAAAATTACCACTCTGTTTTTTTCTAAATGCCTTACCGCTCTTCTCTTAATGTAAGGCTCTGCAATAGCTTCAATATTTATAGCTGTTTGAAGTCTTGTAGGAACGTCTATGTTTTCAAGTGCACTTTGCAGTGCTAGACCATTTATAATTGTAGCAAGCATTCCCATATAATCCGCCTGAACTCTGTCAACTCCTTCACTGGATCCAGATACACCTCTAAAAATATTTCCACCTCCAATAACTATTGCAATTTGAATTTTATTTTTATGTAGATTTTTAATTTCTAAAGCATAGTCATTGATCCTTTTTGAATCAATTCCATAACCTTTTGTGCCCATTAGAGCTTCTCCGCTTAACTTTAGTAAAATGCGACTATAATTCATGTTTAATATTTATCAAAAATATGAAAAATATGTCAAGGTGTTTTTTCATATTTTCTTTTTAAAATTAAATATCACAATTTAAAATTTTTTCAAAATAATCAATACTCATTGCATCTTTTAAAGAATAATCTCCAATTTTTTCTCTGCTTAATGATGTTAGATGTGCACCAGATTTAAGAGATTTCCCAATATCGTGTATAAGAGACCTTATGTAAGTACCCTTACTACACTCAACGATAAATTTTATTTCAGGGAAATTTTCTATATCGAATTCCAATTTTTTGATTTCTATTTCTCTTTCAGGTATTAAAACTTTTTGATTTTTTCTTGCATACTCATACAATCTTTTCCCATTTTTTTTAATTGCCGAAAAAATNGGAGGAGTCTGTTTAATAANACCTAAAAACTTTNNTTTAACCTCATTTAATTCTTTTGAAGAGATATGGTCTACATTGTAAGTCTTATTAATTGGTGTTTCTAAGTCATAAGATTTTGTAGTAGAACCTAACATAAAAGTTCCAACATATTTTTTATCAAGATTCTGATAATTTATAATTTNTTTTGTTTTTTTCCCGGAAACGATAATCATTAACCCTCTGGCAAGCGGATCAAGTGTTCCAGCATGTCCAACTTTGATTTTTTGTAAACTAAATTTTTTTTTAATCAACCACTTTATTTTATTTACTATCTGGAAAGATGTCCAGTTAAGAGGTTTGTCAATTAAAAGCAAACAACCATTAACAAATTTTTCCCTTGAGTAGTATTTTTTATCCAAAGCTTAAAGCGATAACTCCTATTATAATACAATAAAACGAAAAATATTTTAATTTAAAATTTTCTACTATATGAAGCATCCATTTACAGGCTATTATTCCAGTAAAAAACGCTCCANAAAAACCTACAAATAAAATTGAAAAATCTATATTAAAATTAAAATTTTCTTGATCAATAATACTTTTAATAACGCTTCCAATAATTAATGGTATCACCATTAAAAATGAAAAGGTTGAAGCTTCAGTTCTTCTTATACCAAGGAGAATTGAAGTGGAAATAGTTATACCACTTCTTGAAATCCCGGGAATAATTCCAATTGCTTGAGAAACTCCAATCAAAAACGCTCGGAGAGTGTTCAGGTTTTTTTCACCTCCTTTAAAATTATCTGCTATTAGAAGTATAATAGAATTAAATAATAGCATTAAACCAATTAAAAAAATATTTCCAGAAAATAATAGTTTAATTACATGGTCTAAAAAAAAACCTGCAATTACCGCAGGTATCATTGAAATAAAAATAAAATACAAAAAAAGTATGAGAACTATTTTTTTTAAATTCTATTGCGTTNAATAGAATATTTTTTATTTTTTTTTTAAAAATTATAATTGTACTCATACAAGTAGCGAAATGAAGAATTATTGTTAANANAAAATTATCTTCACTTTCATTTAAAAAATTAAAAAAATGATTTATAATTTGTATATGTCCACTAGAAGATATAGGTAGAAATTCGGTTAATCCTTGAATTATACCAAGCAAAAAAGAAAATACATAATTCATCTAATTCTCTTCCTGTAAATTATTGAAAATAATGCCAAAGCAAAACCAAATATAACTAATGAGGGTGCTAATCGAATTCTTTGAAAGCTAAATATTTCTTTATTAAAGGTTAATGGATCTTGACTACCTCCTCCATACATAAACAAATAGCCTGAGGATATNAGACAAATTGAAAAAACAAGAATTATATAGTTTTTTCTTTCAAAAAGGATTTTCTTATTACGGCTCATTATTTTATCGATTTTTCAATTAACCTGATTTGTTTTTAAATTCAAAAAACGTTTAGTAGCAAAAAACGAACTTATCCCTGTAATCAAAAAACTTAATATACATATAATCAAAAAAACCATGGTGATTTCGTAAAAATTTTTACTTAAATCTAATTCAGGATATTTGTTGTTAACAAAGTAAATTANAAATGAAAGTGAAAGGATAGCAATAAAACTCCCATAAAACCCAAGAATCAAATATTTTATCAAAAAAGGTTTTATTATAAAATTTTTCGTTGCACCCACAAGTTGCATGGTTTTAATAATCAGTCTTTTAGAGTAAATAGAAATTCTTATAGAACTATTTATTAAAAGAATAGCGATTAAAAGTAAAGTTATTGTTGTAGCTACTAACCCCTGAGAAATTTTTTTGGTGTTTTTATCTAATAATTCAATTAGAGGAACATCATAATATACTTCATTAATATAATTTTCGTTTTCCANAGAAAATTTTAGTTTTTCTAGAAAATCAGGGGATACATATTCAGAAAAAAACCTNACCTCAATTGAATTCAACAAGGGNTTGTATCCTAAAAATTCAATGAAATCCTCACCAATTGATTCCGCATGTGTTTCAGCAGCTTTTTCCTTTGAAACGTAGTTAACATTTTTTGTTTCTTTTTTTAATTTCAAACTTTTTTGTAATTGTTTTATTTGAATTGGTTTTGCTAACTCGTTAATATAAATAGTAAATGAAATTTGTTCTTTGAAGTGAGATTCGATTTTCTGAGAATTAATAAGTAAAATNCCCAATACTCCCAAAATGAAAACCACAAGGGTAATGCTTAATGTAACAGAAAAATATGATGAAATTAATCTAGTTTTTTGGTATTCTGATTGAGTATTCATTTAATATTAACTTATAACAAAATTAATAAACCATATTCAAAATAATCTTCTTAGGATTGATAAACTTTTTTCATAAGTTTCTTTAATATATTTTTGTTCAAAAAAGTAAATTACTTTGAAATACGATTTTTTTAAAATTGAAAAAAAAATGGCAGAAGTATTGGCTTGAAAATAAAANATTTAAAGCTGATAATAATTCAGAAAAACCTAAATATTACGTGTTAGATATGTTCCCATATCCNTCTGGTTCTGGTCTTCATGTTGGTCATCCTCTAGGTTATATAGCATCTGATATAGTTTCTAGATATAAAAGAAGTAAAGGTTTTAATGTTCTTCACCCCATGGGCTTTGACTCATTTGGGTTACCTGCTGAGCAATATGCTGTCAAAACTGGACANCACCCTAAAAAAACTACAGAAGAAAATGTTGTCAGATTTAAAGATCAATTGGGTAAATTAGGTTTATCGTTTGATTGGGATAGAGAAATTAAAACAAGCGATAGTAGTTATTATCGTTGGACTCAGTGGATTTTTTTAAAATTATTCAACAGTTATTATGATCATGAGCTTAATAAANCTCAACCCATAGAAAAATTAAAAATTCCAAAAACTCTGAATGAAAANGAGATAGAGNCTTTTATTGATTCTAAAAGGTTAGCGTATGTTGATACNATTGATGTTAATTGGTGTGAGGAGCTGGGAACTGTACTNGCAAATGAAGAGGTTATTGGNGGTTTAAGTGAAAGAGGGGGATTCCCAGTAATTAAAAGACCAATGAAGCAATGGGTCATGAGAATAACGGATTATGCAGATAGATTACTTGACGATTTATTTGAATTGGAATGGCCTGAATCTATAAAATTATCTCAAAAAAATTGGATTGGAAAGTCTGAGGGAGCTAAAATAAAGTTTTCAATTGATAATAATTTTATTGAGGTATTTACAACTAGGCCAGATACAATTTTTGGTGCAACATATTTAGTATTAGCTCCTGAACATCCTTTGATAAATCAAATTACCACAGATGAATATAAAAAGTCAGTAAGTAAATATCTTGACCAAGCCTCAAAAAAAAGTGATTTAGAGAGGCAAGAAAATGAAAAAAATAAAACTGGTGTTTTCACTGGGTCTTTTGCTTTAAATCCTATTTCAAATGAAAAAATCCCTGTATGGATATCCGATTATGTTCTTTTTTCATATGGGACTGGCGCTATAATGGCAGTTCCCGCACATGATGAAAGAGATAATGAGTTTGCAAAAAAATTTAATCTTAAAATAATTAAAGTAATTGATGGTGGCAACAAAGATGAGTGTTACACTGGAAATGGGTCTACAATTAATTGTGGAGAATATGACGGAATTGATAATATAAAATTCAAAACCATCGTAGTTAAAAAGTTAGAAAGTAAAAATAAAGGAACTAAAACGACCAATTATAAATTAAGAGATTGGATTTTTACACGTCAAAGATATTGGGGTGAGCCAATTCCAATAATTTATGATGGAAATAAAAAGAGAGCCCTTGAATTTGACGATTTACCTCTTGAATTACCTGAAGTTGAAAGTTATTTACCAACAAATGATGGTTTGTCCCCATTGGCAAGGAATAATGATTGGGTTAACATTTTAATTAATGGTAAGAATTATTTAAGAGAGACTAATACGATGCCACAATGGGCTGGATCATGTTGGTATTTTTTAAGATTTATTGACCCGGATAATAATAATGAGTTTGCAAATAAAAATCTAATTAAATATTGGATGCCAGTCGATCTGTACATTGGAGGTGCAGAACATGCCGTTCTTCATTTGTTATATGCAAGGTTTTGGCATAAAGTTCTAT
>NHEX02000056.1 GCA_002171475.2 Flavobacteriales bacterium TMED96 | reverse complement strand
AACTGCTATAGTATACTGAACCACATCTCCTTTCCCAACTACGCCGTCTCCATTGTCAGTGATGGTAGCTGTCTTGGTTACCTCTATCGATGGTGAGTTGGTTATCGATATCTCGGTTACATCATCGGTGGTGTTGCCATCACTGTCGTCTCCATCATCTGAAGTGTCGGTTACATTTCTTGTCTGTCCAGGTGATGAGGCGGTAACTAAAACGCTATTGTTTACACTTCCTGTATCTAAGGCTGCTTGAGTAATGGTATAGCTTGCTGTATAAGTTGCTGTCTCTCCAACCGTTAGGGTTCCTTGGGAAGAACCAGTGCTCGCACTTGTGAAGGTTGGTCCACTGGTAAGATTAAGTGTACTGCTATTGCCATCAGTTAAGGTATCAGCTAAAGTGACTCCTGACAAGGTTACATTACCTTTGTTCTCAACTGTGATGGTATAAACAACTGTGTCACCTAAGTCAGTTACACCATTGTTGTTGTTATCGGTAACAGTTGCTGTTTTGGTAGCTTCAACCAGTGGTAGTCGTGATAAGGCAGTTTCAGTTGGATCATTAGTTGTGTTACCATCGCTGTCGTCCCCATCATCTGAGGTGTCTGTTGCGTTATTTGTATTACCAGGACTACTAGACGCTCCGTATACACTATTAAATAAACCTCCACTATCGAGAGCTGATTGATCTATAAGGAAAGTTGCAGAATATGTAGCTGTTTCTCCAACAACGAGAGTTCCAGTTGCTGATCCACTTGAAGATGAAATAAAAGTGGGTCCTGAAGATAAATTTAATGTGCTAGAGGTTCCATCTGTTAAAGTATCTGTAATAGTTAGAGAACTCAAAGTTACATTCCCAGCGTTTCTAGCTCTTATAGTGTAAATAGCAATATCTCCAACATCATTTATGTTGTTATTGTTAGTATCGGTTATAGATACTGTTTTGGAAATATCTAAAACGGCAGAGAAATCCATTTTGACCTCTGTTGGATCATCAGTTGTATTACCATCTGTGTCGTCTCCATCGTCTGATTTATCACTAACATCAAAAGTTTGTCCGGGGCTAGATGCTACAACATCAACACTGTTGAAAATAGCACCTGTGTTTGCAGCTGCTGTTTGAATATTATAACTAGCAGAATAGGTTGCAATTTCCCCAACTTTGAGGGTTCCGGAGACAGAGCCCTGTGAGGCTGATACAAAATTTGGACCATTTGTAAGAGTTAATGTATTTGATGCATTGTCAGTTAACACATCTGTTAGAGTTACAGAGGACAACTGTGATATACCATTGTTGGTTACTTTAATTACATAATTTATGGTATCCCCAGTATTTGTAAACCCATCTCCGTTGTCAAATACGGAAGCTGTTTTTTCAACATTGACTCTTGCTTGAGATGTTATAATTACTTCCGTTGGATCGTCCGTTGTATTTCCATCTGCATCATTCCCGTCATCACTAACATCCACAGCATCATTAGTCCCATATGCACTACTAGCAGTAGCGGTTGCAACATTGGAAATTTTTGTAGAATCATATGCCTGCTGATTAATGGTGTAAAAAGCAACATAAGTTCCGACTTCTCCAATTTTAAGATTCCCAGCTGTTGAGCTAAGTGTACCTGACACATAATAAGGACCATCGGTCATAGGAAGAACATTTCCATTTCCATCTTTAAGAACGTCTTCAATTGTTAAACCTGAAAGTGGAGCATTACCAGTATTTTCTACTGCTATATTAAATCTAACTATGTCGCCCACTGTTATATCAGGATTACCGTCATCTATGACAGTAAATGTTTTTGTAACCTCAACAGCAGACTGAGGAGTCATCACTGTAATAGTTGGATCATCTTCAGTGTTACCGTCAGTATCATCACCATCATCGGAGGTATCCGATACGTTACCTGTAAGGCCAATTGCGTCTGCTGTAACGGTTACCGTGTTAGCAATAAATTCAGCATTGTAAGCTGTTGCATTGATAATGAATTGAGCTGTATAAATTGCAGTTTCACTAACCTTCAATGTACCAACTGGTGAACCGGCTGAAGTACTAATTCTTGCTGGATTAGCAGTAAGGGAAAGTTGATCCCCTCTGGATGTTGTTATTACATCATTAAAGGTTATACTATTTACCTCAGTATCTCCAGTGTTTTCAACAGTAATCGTATAGGTAATTATGTCGTTAGCATCTGTTTTACTATTTGAATTTGTATCGTTTACAGTTGCGGTTTTTGTAACCTCAATTGACGGATTTGCAGAAACCTCAGTAATGGTAGCATCATCTGTAGTATTTCCATCGCTGTCGTCTCCATCATCTGAAGTATCTGTAACATTATTAGAATTTCCTGGTGAGGAAATAGTTCCAAGCACAGAATTTCGAACTCCCGCTCCATCAACTGCCAACTGATTTACAAAAAATGTCGCAACGTAAGTTTCCATCTCACCATATACCAGTAATCCCTGTGCATTACCATGAGTGGAAGTTGAGTAGGTTGGGCCGGTTGAAAGAGTGAGAGTATCTGTTGTTAAATTCGTAAAGTCCTCAGTTAGATTTAAACCGGTCAAATCCTGGTTACCAGAGTTAGAAACAGTGATTGTATAGTTAATTCTATCTCCTAAATCTATCCTTCCATTTCCGTTTAAATCGTTGGTTGTAAATGTTTTGGTTAGCTCTATCGAAGGAAGCTCAGGAATTACAATTTCCGTACCATCATCTACCGTGTTTCCATCTGAATCGTCTCCATCATCGGAAGTGTCCGTTACATTATTGGTAAGCCCCCCTGCACTACCTACTGCGTAAATAGAGTTTGAAACTAGGCCACTATTCGCCGTTGCATTGGTGATGGTATAGGTTGCTGTATAAGTTGCTACCTCTGTAAGTTGGAGGGTACTGCTTGCAGAACCCAAAGAAGAGGTTACAAAAGAAATACCAGAATCAAGATTTAAAGCCACCCCATTACCATCAATCATGGTATCGGTTAATGTTATATCGTCAATTAATAAATTACCTGTGTTTTGAATTGATATAGTGTAAGTGATTTTATCACCTGGAGATAACATGCCGTCTCCATTATCAAATGTTTGGGTTCCTGTTTTGGTAACTTCAAACTTTGGATCAGGAACAAGTTCTATTATTGTTGGATCATTTGTGGTATTTCCATCATCATCAATACCATCATCAGCAAGGTCTACAATATCTGCGTTGTTTCCGGGACTAGAAGTGGTAACTGTAACTATATTGCTAATAAATGCAGTTGATGCTGATGCACCAGAAATCGTGTAGGATGCCGTGTAGGTAACCACTTCATTTGGCCTTATAATACCCTGCTGACCATTAGTAGTACCAAGACTGTAGGTATTACCTCCCATTGCGCTGTGAGCAGAGCAGTAGTAATACAATTTCGGTGTACTATCTGTAACGAAAATTTCGGTATAGGCTCCTGCATTTCCAGGAGTTCCCACAACTGTCACACTTGTAGTGTAAGAACTACCTCCACCATGGGTTCCATCGATTGTTGAGCTTAGTCTAAATGGATGAGATGAATTACTCGCATTGGTCTGGTTAAATCTATAGGTATAACCTTTTTGTAAGACAAGTTCTTTTTGAGCCACGCCATCAATAAAGTATTTATTTACTCCTCCCACTTGAGCAACAGTAACATTTAAATTGATTCTAGTAGGGCTTAGGGTTTGTGAATGATAACTAGGTCCTTTTAACTGTGCATTAAGATTCGTTCCAACACCATCTGTTAAAAGATCTACAAAGGTAGGTGTGGTTAAATTAACATTCCCTCTATTTTCAATATATATCGTATACTCAATTATATCGTTTAAGTCGTTTGAACCGTTACTATTTACATCCGTCAGGGTAGCTACTTTGGTAACCTCCATTGATGGAGAGGCAGTAAATGTTGTTTCTGTTGGGTCATCAATCGTGTTTCCGTCTGTATCATCACCATCGTCGGACTTATCAAAACCATCGCTTGTTCTTCCAGGGCTATTACCTGTTAGAGATACTACATTGGAAATCGAACCAGAATCAAAATTAGATTGCGTTATCACATATTTGGCTGTATATCTATCAATATTGTCTCTTCCAATCACATTATCACTATCGATGGTATTGGTTACTAAATAGGTGGTAAGTGGTCCTTGGAGAGGTACGCCATTTATCCATCTCCAACCACCTTGTGGTTCTGCAAAATCATATGCATTTGGATCTTGAGATAGACCTATCCAGTGAGGGTTACTGTTTACAAAATCATCCCAGTCTGGTTCTTGCCCGCGTATCCATCCCCATTCCTGGGATGAATTTACAACTAAGAGATTCCCACCAAGAGACTCAGCGGTTGATTTTGCCACATCCCAGGTAACAGCGGCGCTAGAGACAAAATAAGTAGTACCCTCAAAGCTACCATTTAATCTTGTGAATCCTGCTTGAGAAGTTCTTCCATCGGTAAATTCAACGATGTATTTATGGGATCCTGAGTTGGGTTTATCAGCAGTTCTTATTCTATTGGACGAAATATAAAAATACCCTTTAGAATTTGAATTACCTGTATCGTTCGGTTCATTATTTGGCCAAATATTACTTCCTAGTTTTTCTTCCTTCTTACCATCCAGCCACTTCCATCCTCCAGCAGGTTCGGAATAATCTGGGTCATTAACATCTTGATAAAGACCCACCCAATACCAACTATTTGGAAGAACCGAATTTAAATATTCTCTTTCTCCAGGAGAAGTTAAGTTGGCAAGATAACCACCAATGGCGATAGCAACATTTCTTTGATTTTCCCACGTTGTAGTAGAGGTGTTTCGCATGTAACTATGTCCATCATATGCACCAACGTAAGCGTAACCTGCTTGTACTGTTCTTCCGTCATTAAATTCAATAAGTCCAGCAACAGCACTGGTATTAGGTAGAGATCTGTAAAAACCATTTCTTGAATACTGGGCATAATCATAGCCTGCATCACTTAGCGGATATTGGCCATCCCACTTACAATTACCTATATTAGTAAAATCTACTGCTCCAACTCCAAGATTGGTAGTTATGGTTTTGGTAGTAGACTGGTAGGTAAGTGATGTGGTAAGAGATAGTAAATTTCCATTTCCGTCAGTTAAAATATCATCAATATCTGGATTTTGTACTGGCACATTTCCCTTGTTTTCGACAGTTATAAAATAGTTTACAATATCTCCAACACCATTTACTCCATCTCCGTTATCGGTAATCGTAGCAATCTTGGTAATCTCAATTACTGGGCTAACGGTGGCGAGCTCAGTGATAACTTCTGTTGTATTGGAAGTATTATCAGAATTGGTAGTCGTACTACCTATTACTTCAATTATATTTCTTACTCTGCCTGAATTGAGATCAGATTGAGTTATGGTATAGGAAGTAGTAAATGTGGTAGAACCACGAATTAAAAGCGTACTTGAGGTTGATCCCGATGTCGAGGTTACAGTTTGTAACGGGGTATTTAAGTTTAGTGTTAATCCATTTCCATCTTTGAGTGTATCGGATGTTTTTAAAGACTTTACTTTCACCCCACCAGTATTGGTTACAACAATGGAATAAACAATAATATCTCCAACGTCGTTTATGGTGTTGGAATTAACATCCTGGACTTGTGCAGTTTTAGATACTCTTAAATTGGAAACAATATTAAATTCTGTCTTTGTTTGATCATCGGTTGTGTTTCCGTCTCCATCTTGTCCGTTATCGGAGGTATCTGTAACGTTATTTGAATTTGCAGGAGAAGAAGCTACTGCCGAGACAGTATTGAAAACTGCTCCAGCGTCCATCGCAGCTTGGGAAATGACAAATGTGGCCAGGTAAGTTTCTGTCTCACCCATGGTGATGGTTCCCTGGGAGGTACTACCATCTGTAGAACTGGAATAGGTAGGTCCTGAGGTTAGGGTGAGGGTATTGCTTAGAAGATCTGTAAGTGTATCAGTTATAGTAAGCCCTGTTAGTATTACATTTCCTTTGTTTTCCGCTGTAATGGTATAATTGATGGTATCTCCAAGGTCCACCTGACCATTGCTGTTGTTATCTGTGGTTGTAAAGGTTTTTGTAAGTTCTAGCACCGGGCTTGCTGTTTCAAGTGACGTTGCAATCTCATAAGTTGCCGTTACGTTATCGGTAAGACCTGAGCTGCTACCCAGTATTAAGATGGTATTGGATACTCCCCCTGAGTTTATATCGGACTGGGTAATGGTATAGGAAGCTGTAAAGGTCGTTACCCCAGCCACCGCCAAACTAGAAGAGGTAGAGCCTGAGGTTGCACTCACCGTACTAATTGGTGCATTGTAGCTAAGGGCAGTGCCACTGAAATCAGTTAAGGTATCAGAGCATGTTAGAGCCGATATAGTTGTATATCCTGTATTTGAAACTACAATAGTGTAGACAATAATATCGCCAAGGTCATTCACCTGACTACCATTTACATCCTGGACAATTGCTGACTTAAATACATCTATAGTTGATGTCGATGCCAGACTTATAATGGTTGGGTCCTCATCTCCATTGGACAGGTCTCCATCATCGGAGGTTTTAGAAACCACGGTCGTTCCATCAGGATCGATACCTGTAAATGTAGCGGTATTGGATAAAAATTTACTATCTACATCGTCCTGGGTAATGGTATAACTTGCGGTGTAGGTATCTACACTTCTTGCCTCCAGTATTCTGTTATTAACTGTGGTCGTGGTAACAGTGTCAGTCGGTGCGTTATAACTGGGAAGATTATTTTCATACGTATAGATGTACCTGGTTGCTGTACTACCCTTCTCTAATTGTGCTCCCCAATAATGACTTCTGTTGTTACCATTATAAGGGGGAGACCATCCCACGCGATAGGTCCCTGCTGCACCTGTTGTAAAAGTATAGGAATACCTATCCCATCCATTATCATGATTGTTATTACTGTCTCGTACCCAACCAGTGAGTTGCATGTAGTTTGAGAATGTATCCGATCCCCCTGGAGGACGAAAAACAAATCGTAAAGAACGGTCTGCATTTAATGAAGAATTTACATAACTACTACTATATGCAGCTGCATACACAGATACCGTATAAGTTGTATTTGCCTCTAGACTCACATTTTGGTAATAATAAGTTCCTGCTTGGTTACTATTATGCAACATACTGAAGTGAAATGCCTTATTATCAGTATTGAAATCATAAAAAGGTGATCTTGTAGTTCCAAGTCCATTTGTTGTAAAAACACTATTCACCTCACTGTATGATGTACCTCCTTGACCGTCCTCAAAGTAATATTCTATACCTGGTGGATATCCGTCCCAGTAGTTAGTATACTGATTGGAATTAGTACCACCTTGTCTACCCCAATTAGTACCACCAATATGATTTGAATAGGTAAAGAGGTTTTGTTTTGGTGCTTGTGTTACTACAGTTGCAGTAGTAGACACGTAAGTTACCGTAGTATTTAAAGATCTCGGGTTACCTAATCCGTCCGTTAGATTATCTAAAATTGTTGTTGTAGTTAGTTGGGTATTCCCTGTGTTGGTAACCACTATGGTATATTCAATAATATCTCCAACTCCGTTGAGTCCGTCTCCATTAACATCACTAACAGTTGCTGTTTTTGCAATCGTTACAGAAGCTTGTTTGCTAATCTCTATAACTGTTGGGTCATCGGTTGTATTTCCATCGTCGTCAATTCCATCATCGGAAGTTTCTGTAACCAGAGAAGTCCCCTCAGCAGATACAAAAACCTGGTTTATTAGCCTACCATCATCCACATCATCTTGTGT
>NHEX02000055.1 GCA_002171475.2 Flavobacteriales bacterium TMED96 | reverse complement strand
GTTCTTCTTCAATCAATTCCTCAAGAGTCTCTATTTTCTTCTCTCCTTCAGTCATTAATTCAGATTGCATTCTCATATACATTGACCAATCCAAAGCTATTGATTTAAGTTTTTTGTAATAAGTCAACCAACTAACCATTGGTTTTACTCACAGATTAATATAAGTTTTTTATTTTCGTTCTAAGAATAATGAAACATCTACTGAATACTTTACTGTGTCTTATATTTGGATTAATTTTTGTATTTGCTCAAAATAAAAAAGTTCAGGATTCAGTTTCGACCCAAAAATTATTGGAAGTTATTTTGACTTCTAACCGAATTGAGAATTCATTTAATCAAAAATCAAAAACAGTTCAGTTGATAACTTCTGAACAAATTCAGCGAACTGGAATTACTCATTTAGTTGATATTTTACAACAAGTTGCTGGAGTGGATGTAAAAAGAAGAGGTGCCGGAGCAGCTCAAGCTGATTTAAATATTCGTGGAGGGACTTTTGATCAAACTCTTTTACTTATTGATGGCATAAAGCTCGATGATGCTCAAACTGGTCATCATACCCTCAACTTTCTTCCCCCCCCAGAAATGGTAGAACGTATTGAAATTATAAAAGGCCCAGCGGCAAGAGCATATGGTCTAAACGCTTTCACAGGAGCTATCAATATAGTAACAAAAAAAGAGATCTCTCAGCGACTTTCTTTAAATCTGCAGAAAGGAAATTATGATCAAACCAATGGATCTATTTTATTTGGAAGCTCTAATAAAAATAATAATGTAATAGGATTTATATCTAAAAATACTTCTGACGGATATCGATACAATTCTGACTACCAACAAAGTAATTTTTTTATTAAATCTACTTTCAATAAGAAGAAAACTCCAATGGACTTTATTACCAGCTACTCTGGAAGAAAATTTGGAGCCAATGGTTTTTATGCTACGTCCTCAGCAATTAACCAATACGAAGAAACACAGGCGAGTTTATTTGCAATATCCCAACGTTACATAAATGGGGACTTGATCTTTAAGCCTAAAGTCTATTGGCGAAGGGGTCAAGATATGTATGAATACGTTAGAGATAGACCTGAAATCTATCGAAATTTACATATAACAAATAAAATGGGAGGAGCATTAGATGCTTCTATTACATCTAATTTCGGTCTAACAGGAATGGGAATAGATATTTCCAAAGTAGACATTAGGAGTAATAATTTGGGAAACCGTAATCGAACTGTGGTGAATTTTTTTTTGGAACATCGCTTTTATTTCCTGAACAATAAGATAGATATTACTCCTGGTTTAGCATCAAACTATTTTTCTGATTTTGGATGGTACAGTTTTCCAGGAATTGATTTGGGGTTTCAACTTACTTCTGAGTTACGTTTTTATGGAAATCTTGGGTCGACTTATCGTATTCCAACCTTCACAGATTTATTTTATTCAGATAGAACTACTTTGGGTAATTCTAATCTTAAGCCTGAGGAGGCAAATTCAAGTGAACTTGGCATTCACTTTTCGTCCTTTAACGTTAGTATCTCCTTAGCTTACTTTAATAGAAAATCAAAAAATTTAATTGATTTTGTAAAGTCTAACGAAGATGAACTGTGGAAAGCTGAAAATATTCAGGAAATTAAAACAAGCGGTGTAGATTTCGAACTTCTTCATATCATAAAGCTGAATGAATTAACCCATAATTTTAAAATAAGCTATTCTTATTTGGAAAATAAATTGGATATTAATAGATATAACTTCTCTCAATATTCTATTAATAATGATTTAAAACATCATTTTGTTTGGACTTATAGTCTGCCAGTCCATCAAAATTTAAAAGCTTTTTTTGCATATAAATATGTTGAGAGGTTTGCAGAAGAGTCGTATAATATACTCGACTTTTCTGCTCGTTGGTCTATTAAAAGCTTTGAATTAAGTATTTATTTGAATAATATTTTAAATACTGAATATTGGGAATCCAATCTTGTAACAATGCCAAAAGGTAATGGACTATTAGGGGTACGCTATTATCTTTGATTATTCTGGCTAAAAGAAATAATAGGAACAAATAGGAGATTAAGAATTAGTTTTTTTATAGTATTAGTTTGACTAAATAAATGTAAAAAAAAACTTGATCATTTGTCACTTGGAGAATATCTCCTCTGTGGAATGGGGGTTAGATCTAACGTTGAATAAAGGGTTGCTTTAGTCTACAATTTTTTTATATTTCTTAAAATTATTAGTTTCTCTCCAATTTTTGTCTTCTATATCTTTTGGAGCCCTGTCTCCGTCTTGAAATATCAACTGTTCAAATGGAGGTTTAATTCCCTTTAACCTTAGATATATAGCAAATTTTCCTCTATGATGTGATTGATGTTCAAAGCCTTTTCTAGCTAAACACTCTTTACTGCAGCTCCATCTGTAGTAGTATGTGCCAGCACTCAAATCGTCTTCAAGTTTAATTTGATTAATCATAACTTCATAACTTTCAGAAACCCATTTTACTACATCTTTTTTGGACTGTAATTCTTCACGACTCATTATTTCTTTTTCATTACTCGCATCATAACTTCCAGCTATCATAGCTGCGTATCTGTAATTTACAAGACCAAGATGAATCGCTTCCTCCCTAAAAGACAATATTTCTGGCGTTGGTTTAAAACTGTAGTATTCTTCTGGCATTGCATCTAAATATTTAAAAGTAAATTGTTTTGCTCTTTCATAGTCATAAACTAGGTCGCAAGAAACTGTGTAATTTGGACTTTCTTTTTGAATTTTTGAATCTAAAGTACTTGGATTTTTGCAAGAGAAAATTAAAAAACCAGTGAGTAATAATATTTTTTTCATTCAAAGTGGTTATTTTATTTGTTTAAAATGTGGTCTATTGCCCGTTTCTATCCAGTTAAGAAGATTATCTAATGCTGAAGCAAATTGATCATTTGATATGTTACAATGACCATCACTATCGACGTATTGCTGGGCAAAAAGATTAAGAGCACCTTCTTTTTCTAAAAAATATTTATAAATTTCATTGTGACTCGCTGGTAGAATTGGATCATAAGTTGTAAGAATATTTAGTACAGGGTCTGATAATTCTCCTATTGAGTTACGATAATCTGAAAATAAATTTCTTACTTTTTCATTTGGTACATACCTTCTTACATTTTGATTTAATTTTTTATTATACATATCAAAACCTCCATAAATTGTATACAGATTCCCCATCGCTAATCCACCCAACTTATCAGTAAATCCTTTTATTACAGATTGACTAAATCCGATTACTGTTGAAATATCCTCTTTCTTAACTTTTAGATATTCAGAATAAATTTTAGTAAATGACTTATTCCTAGAAATTAATCTTTTAATTTCCTCATCGGAAATTATCTCTTTTCCAGTAATTATTTTACCATCATTTGGTCCAAAAAAATAATCAAAAGTAACTAATCTATCTAAACATATTTTTAAAAGCACATTAGGTGAGGGAAGAAAACCACACATTGGTAAAGCACCGTCATATTTATCTTTGTATTTTTCAATTGTTGCTATTGATATCATCCCGCCCATTGAGTGACCTGTAATGATTGTTCTACCTGTAATTCCGTATTTATTTTCAAAGTAAGATCTTAGAGATTCAGTTTCTTCTAAAGCCTCAGTGTAAGCATTATCCTTTTTACTAAAAGCTGAGTAAGCAACAGCAAATCCTCTACTGGTGATAGTATTATTAAATTTTCTTTTGTATTCGTCTTCAACAAGGTCATCACTTGGACCTCCACCACCAGCTCCTCTAACGTACATTATAAGTCCATTATTCCAATCTTTAGGAATAATTATTTTAAAAGGTGCATTTCCAATTTTACCAGTTTCGACAGTTTGTCCTTTTAACTGAGTATAAGATAAAAATAAGATTAGTAGAAAATTTAAATAGTAATTTATTGGTATAAATAGAGTGATTTTCATATGAATTGATTTTGGTTAAAAACTAATTTAATAATTATCTGTCACTTGGAGAATAACTACTCTGTGGAATGGGGGTTGTTTTATGGTAAGTAAACCTAATTAGGCAGAGTAGGGGCTTTAGAACTTCTTAAACTGCCTTTAAACCCTTTAAATTGAACTTAGGGAGCTGTTCCATACTAATTCTAATATCAGTTGCTTGGATCTTGTAGTATATCTCAGTTTGCCTTATATCAGAATGCCCAAGTATTTCTTTTAAATGGAATGGATTTAAGCCTTGTGATGCCCATATCATTGCAAAGGTGTGTCTTCCTATATGTGTTGTAACATTCTTATTAATACCATTTGCTAAACACCAATACTTAATGTAATCATTAATAGTGTTGTAATGTAAGGTTGTTTGAAATATTGGCTCATTTACAGGGTATATCTTTTTACTATCATAATTAATCATTGTAAGTGCATCATCAGATAGGGGAGTAATAATAGGTTTTTTCATTCCTGTTTTATGCCTGTAATATGTTAGGTAAGCACTTTTATCCCTGTATTCAATATCTCCCCACTTAAGTGATCTTAATTCAGCATATGCAACACCTGTAAAGCAGGAAAATAGAAACATTTTTTTAGCTATGATTTGGGTTTCTTTTATTGGGGCATCTACTAACTTCTGTATTTCCTCTTTAGTTAAAAACTCTCTTGCCCTTGTTGTGCCTGTTGGAATTGTAATATCATCACAAGGAGATACATCAATAATGAAATCTTTTCTTGCCTGTACAAAAAAGTTCTTAAAGGCATTATAGTATTGTTCTTTTGTTCCTTGAGCCATACCTTCTTTTTGCTGTACATAATCTCTAAACTGCACAATCTCTTGTTTAGTAAATGACTTCAGACCTCTTTCCTTAGTGCCAAAGAACTCTATTGCTAAATCTATAGCCCTCTTATCTTTTTGCATTGTTGTGTTTGCTTTTCTTGAGTTCATAACACTATTAAAGTATTCAAAAGCTCCTCTATCATTGTTTTGGATTTTATTGCTAAATCTCCAATGCCCTGCATTAAGCTCTGCCTTTATTTCATTAGCTTGTTGAGATGCCCAACTCTTTAATTGTGAAGGAGTATAATTAACTGGATGGTTTTCCATTTTCTTATATTCTCTGATGCCTTTTTTTGCAATCTTAACCATATGGCTTTCTTTATGCCATTTGAAGATATAGTGGGCAACATCTTCCTTGTAAGTTTTGATACTACCATTTTTAAGTTTTTTTCTTCTAACGACTTTTCTAATCATATAACTTACATCAATAGGTTGAGAAATTAACCTCTCTTCTTTCAATTCATTTATCTTTTTATTTGTAGAATATGCTGTGAAATCTGCTGTGAAATCTGCCATCGTAAATAATTTTACACCAAATTTACATCAAAATACTTGAAGAACAATGAAGTACTTTCTATTACTTACTAACAATAAAGTGTTTATTTATGGGCTTTTTGGAAGTATTATGAGGTATTATGAAGTACTTTGAAATACATCATTACTTACCTATGCAAAATTTAGAAAATATATTTGATAATATTTCATCATTTGTGACCTCCCCAGTTACCTCGCCGAGATGGTATAATACCTGCTTTAAGTCTACGGTAAGTAAATCAGATGGAATATTATTTTTCAATCCCTCTTTAACATTATTAATTTCTTTTTTTGCTAGACTTAAAGCTGAATAATGCCTGCTATTTGTAATGATGAGTTTGTTTGAAAAATCGTGATTTAAGTTTTCAATAATTTTATTTTTTAAATAGTTCACATCTTCTTTTTCTTTTGTATTAATTAATATTGGTTTTAACTCAGTCCTTATAATTCTTTTTTTAACTAAATCTGCCTTTGTAAAAATTAATATTATTAACTTTTCTTCATACTTTTCTTTCAATCTATTTAATTCATCTATTTCAATTTCAATATTCTTTTCGGAAGTTGTTAAATCAATTAAATAAAGTATTATTTCAGATTTATCGATACTTTCCAAAGTCCTTGCAATTCCAATTTTTTCAATTTCATCGTCTGTTTTTCTTATTCCAGCAGTGTCTATAAAACGAAATAATTTACCGTTTAGATTAAATGTATCTTCAATTATATCCCTAGTTGTCCCTGCAATTGGACTTGTAATTGCTTTATCTTCGTTTAGAATGGAATTTAATAAAGTTGATTTTCCTACGTTGGGTGCACCCACAATTGATACCGGAATTCCATCCTTCAAAGCATTTCCATATTTAAAAGAATCAACTAGATCAGAAATAAATATTTCAACATTATTGAGTAATGATAAAAATCTATCCCTAGATGCAAATTCCACATCCTCTTCACTGAAATCAAGTTCTAACTCTATTAAGCTTGTTAGATTTAACAACTCATCTCTCATTTTCTTAATTTCACTACTTATACCTCCTCTCATTTGATTTATTGCTATTTTGTGGCTTGTTTTCGAGTTGGAAGAGATCAAGTCAGAAATGCCTTCAGCCTGAATTAAATCCATTTTACCATTCAGATACGATCTTAAAGAAAACTCGCCGGCATTTGCAGCTCTGATGCCTTTGTCCGATAGTAATTCCATAATTCTATTTTGTATGTAGATTGACCCATGGCAAAATATTTCTACCATATCTTCTCCTGTGAATGAATTTGGTTTTTCAAGTTTAGATATTATTACTTCATCGATTATTTCATCTTTATCTTGAATTATTCCAAGGTAATTTTTATGGATTTTTAAATCTGAATATTTTTTTCGTTTGATTTTAGGTCTGAAGATCTTTTCTAAAACGTTGTGGGCTTTACATCCGGATACTCTTATTATAGAAATTGCCCCTTGACCTTGCGGTGATGAAATTATAGCGATTGTATCTTTATCAAACATTATTATATTTTAATACTGAAGGTTGCACGTTTCTTATGAACATTGTGCTTGTAATTTTTCCACAATTGATGAATTGAGGTATTTTCTTCCAATTCTGGATTAGTTTCAACCTCTGTTATACCTTTTTTATTAAATAACTTTTGAATTTCATTAATAAGAATTGCTATTACACCTTTATTCTGGTATTCTGGATCTACGCCAATTAAATAAAAAGAAGCTCTATTATTAAAATATTTAGCCTTTAAAAGATGAAAAATCCCAAAAGGTAAAAGTTTTCCATTGGCTCTTTTCAATGCTTTTGTGAATGATGGCATAATTATTACAAAACCAATTAATTTATTTGATTGATCAGATACACACTTTATGTATTCTGGATGTGCATATTTCAAATATTTTTCTTGATAATAGTTTATTTGATATTTTTGGATGGGGACAAAAGTTTGAAGGTTTGAATATGTTTTTTCAATTAATTGAAACATCTCATTAACATAAGGTTCTATCTCAATATTTTTCTTAAAGTGCAATACTTTTAAATTGTATTTTTTTATGATTAATTTTCCAAATTTTCTAACTTTTTCTGGAGAGTTTTTGAAATCAGGTATTTTAATTTCAAACTCTATCCATTGAGCTAACTTTTTCATTTTGAGTTTCTCCATGTGAGCAGGGTAGTAAGAGTAATTATAATTTGTTATAATAGTATTCATTTTGTCATACCCCATAACTAGCATTCCTGCCTTGTCCATATTAGAAAATCCCACTGGACCTTCAATAAAATCCATTTTTCTAGACTTTCCAAATTCCTTTACCTTTTCTATCAAGACTTTACTTACTTCAAAATCATCAACAACATCAAACCATCCAAACCTTACCTTATTCTTTTTTAATTTGTTGACCTCAATCCAATTGACTATCGCCGCTACTCTTCCAACTATCTTTTTTCCTCTATAAGCTAAGAATAAAGAAACGTCAGATGTTTTAAATGCAGGATTAGTTTCTTTATTTAAAAAAAACAATTCTTCATTTTTAATGGGAGGTACCCAAAAAGGACTTCTTTCATAAAGTTTAAACTGAAAATCAACAAATGCTTTGAGTTCTGATTTTTTTGTTACTTCAATAATTTCAATCATTTTTTGGTTTCTTCTTTGCTTTTTTATTTCTTTTTTTATCTGCTTTCTGTGCTTTTTTGGCACCTTTCATATACATTCTTTCCTCTTTTTTCATCAACTTTTCTTCTAATTTTACCTCAGGATCAACATCTTTATGGAAATCCAATCTATAAGAAGCACCTACATTAAAAAAAAAGATTGATGGAGAATTTTTAGTATTAGATCCAAGTGTTGCTTCGAACTGCAAATCATCACTAAAGAGATATGCTGCTCCAGTTCTAAAAATTTGATCTTTATATAAATCACTTGAAAAGTTCTGAGTTTCAATATATGCTGACCATTTTTCGTTAATTGTATGTGTTAATGAAAGAATATAGCTGAATTCAGGAAAATCAGAGGAAATTCTATTATAAATAAAATTAGTCACAAATACCCATCTTCCAAAAAAATGAGATTGAGTTGCTAAAATACCCTTTCCTGTAAAACCAGGTTCAATAGAATCATCTCTTGGAATTCCAAAAAATAATGTTGGTCTAAGTTCGTCAAAAACATTCCCGTAAGGGAAAGGAGTTTCTTTTTCTAAAATAAAATTTCCACCAAGAGTAACAGAAACTGCTGGTATTAGATCTCTTAATTTGAAACCATTATTTGCCTTCCAACTATAAACATTAATTTCCCTTTCTTTTTTAAATGGATCATAAACTAAATATTTAATCCCTAAAAAATTATTTAAAAATGCATGTCTTTTAGACTCCACAGATGGGTTAATCAAAAGGTTATCAAGTTTATCGAACTGGTAAACACCATCATACGTTAATTCTATCCTTTCGGATAATAAACCATATCTAACAGATAGAAAAAGGAGACTTGCATTGACTTTAGAGTTGTTATAACTTCTGTGTTTATATGTTCTTACTTCACTGCCACCCTCAAATTGAACAACATTTTTNCCTACTGAAAATGCTCCGATTGATGCTCCTGGTCTATTNGAATTAATTTGATCGGTATATTGACCATGTGAAACAAAAAAACCAAACATTGTAANTAAAATAGAAAGATANCATCTCATTAAAGAAAAATAATAATTCTTAAAAATAAAAACTAAAGATGATTTAANGAATAACTTTCTTGTTTAATTATTTGCAATTTTAATTTTANCTATATTGAGTAAATTCCTTTTTAATAAAAAATTAATGAAGAAGATTTTAAATTCTGAAATTCTGTCACATTTCATTTATATTTCTTCATTTTCACTTTTATCTCTTTTTGTCTTTTATCCAATTCTACAAGGGAAGAAAATAATGCAATCTGACACACAACAGTATCTCGCAATGTCTAAACAATTACGAGATTATAGAATAGATAACGATGAAGAATTATATTGGATTGATAATGCCTACTGCGGTATACCTACTTATCAACTAGGAGCCAAGTATCCATTCGATATACTTACTCCTATTCATAAAATCTTAAAATTTTTACCACACCCTTGTTATATGATTTTTATTTATATGCTAGGATTTTATGTTTTTATTTTAAGTTTAGGATTTAAAAATAGATTTGCTTTTTTCGGTGCNATATGCTATGGTCTTTCTACNTATTTGTTGATAATTATTCAAGTAGGTCATAACACAAAGGCANTTGCACTTGGATATTTACCATTTGTATTTGCCTCATTAAATTACATTTTTAAAAACAAGTCAATTTGGCCNCTAANTCTTTTGTCATTGNTNACNGCACTTGAGATTAGGGCTAATCACTATCAAATTACTTATTACATGTTTATTTTGATTGGAATTTTTATGAGTTTTAAACTTTTTAAATCATTAAAAGACAAAGAATTAAAATATTTTGGATTTAAAACCATGAAAATTTTTTTTTCAATTATGATTGCGCTTGGGCTTAATGCCACAAGTTTATTTTCAACATACGAATACTCAAAGTATAGTACAAGAGGTAAAAGTGATATAAGAATTGATGAAAGTGGTAGAGTATTAGAAACTAATGACGGNCTTTCGTACGAATACATAACTCAGTTTAGTATGGGTATTTTCGAAAGNTTGAATATTATTATACCAAGGATTAGTGGGGGGNCNTCTTCTGAAGATTTAGGAGTAGATTCTAATTTTTACAACGAAATTAGAAATTTAGGTTTGTCNCCTTCTCAATCATCAATTTTTTCAAGTAATGTTCCNACGTATTGGGGCGATCAACCAATTCTTGAAGCACCNCCNTATGTTGGAATAACAGTGGTTTTTCTCTCCTTTTTTACAATATTTATTTCTTCNATTCGAAAAAAATACATNTGGATATATATGGGTATTGTTTTGTCTCTTCTTTTATCATGGGGAAAAAACTTTGATTTTTTAACCAAAATTTTCATTGAATACTTTCCTTTATATAGTAAGTTTAGAGCTGTTTCTTCTATACAAATCATATTAGAATTTTGTTTTCCCGTTCTTGCTACAATTGGTTTATATTCTTTTTTTGAAATACCAAGAAATAAATCTTTTCCTGCTTTAATTAAAACCTTTTTATCGTTTTTGATTGTATTAGTGATAATTTATCTTTCATCATTCACTTTAAGTTTTTCTAGCTCAATGGACACCTATTATGGAGAAATTTTTGGACCTGATATAATGCAATTGATAAAAAAAACCAGGTTAGATATTTATAAAAATGATNTTTTAAGAGGTGTTTTTTTAATAACTATTGTTTTTACAACTTTTTTATTGTTTTTAAAGAATAAGATAAGTGATAGATTNACTTTTATTCTAATCTTATTTTTAGTTTTATTTGACTTAATTGATGTTAGCAACAGATACCTAGACAGAGATTTATTTCTAAAGCCAAGTAGAATAAATAGATTCTACAAGGAGAATAGTGCAGATAAACAAATATTAAAAGATACTTCCCACTTTCGAGTCTTTCAACCAAATTCTACAATGCAAAACGCTAGAGCATCTTTTTTTCATAATTCTGTTGGAGGTTATCATGGTGCAAAACCTAGGAGACTNGAGCAATTTTATAAATTATTTTTACNAAGTAAAAAAACTTCGCTTTTGGATATTTTAAATGTAAAATACGTTATAGAAGAAAAAGACGGTAGTGTAAATGCAATTGAAAATCCTAAGAATCTAGGTATCGCTTGGTTTGCNGAAAAAATTATTTTTGAGGAAAACCCCGATAGTATTTACATGAATCTCTTAAAATTTGATTTGAGAAAAACAGCAATAATAGAGAACAAAAAGAATGACANTATAAGATATTCTAATGAAAGAAGAATTTCTCAAATTGAACTTTTGAAAAATAAGCCTAACGAAAAAATTTATAATATNAAATCCAATAAACCTGGATTTGTCGTTTTTTCAGAAATGTTTTATCCGGGATGGAAGGCTGAAATTAATAATAGGGAAGTAGAGCTATATAAAGTTAATTTTATTTTAAGAGGATTATTTGTTCCAAAAGGAGATAATAAAATCAAATTTTATTTTGAACCAAGTTCAATAAAATANGGTAGTATAATTCAAATTTTTTCAATAATTATATTNGTGGCGGTAATTTTTTATTCATCAAAAAAATTAATTTTGAATAGAAATAGAATTACCTCATGAGTTTAATTGTAAAACAATCATTTTCAAATATTATTATCATTCTATTTGCATTTACACTTGGTGCCTTAAATACTCTTTTCTTTTATCCAAGTATAATAGGAGCCGAATTCTATGGGATTATTTTAATNCTTTTAGCTCAATCTAATATAATTCAACCTATTTTTTCTTTCGGTCTTCAGCATAGTGTGATTAAATTTTTTTCATCNGTAAACTCAAAAAAAGAAAAAGATCAAATATTAATTCTNTCATTAATTTTTCCTCTTGTTATCATTGTTCCACTTTCCATATTATTCATATTGAATTATAATTTTATTGGAAACTACTTATCTACAGAAAATCCTGAAATCAAAAACTATTTATACATTATTATTTCAATAGCAATTTCAACTGCTTATTTTGAAATTTTTTTTAGTTGGTGTAAGGTTCAAAAGAAAACTGTATTTGGGAATTTTTTGAAAGAGTTTTATCAACGATTATTAATTACGATTATACTTTTTTTTTACTTNTTTAATCTAATTAATTTTAANNATTTCACTTATTTATTNATTTTTGGCTATTANCTTAGATTGATTATTATTATTATTTATAGTCTATCAATTTATAGACCTGATTTTAAAATAGGAATGCCTTTCAATATAAGAGAGATTTTATACTATAGTCTTTTAATTTTTTTATCAGGTTTTGGGGCAAGCATTATAATCGATGTGGATGCGGCAATGCTTGGAAAACTTGTTCAAGATGAATTAGTAGCTTACTATAAAGTTGCAATTTTTATAGCCGCAATAATTGATGCTCCATCAAGAGCACTTTTCCAAATTTTAAATCCAATGATTGCAGAGACATTAAATAANGGCAACATTCCAGAATTGGAAAGACTATATAAAAAAAGCTCATCAAATTTATTGTTNATATCTGGTTTTATTTCTGTTTTAATTTGCTCTAACATTGAAGATATATATGAAATAATATACTCTCTTAATTTTGATAATGGATTNAGACTCGCAATACCAGTNGTATTTTATATATCTATATCAAAATTATCCAGTGCTTTAGTTGGTTGTGTAAATAGCATAATTACAAATTCAAAATATTATTACACAGTACCATTATTCTCTNTTTCCTCTGCTANTGGGGTAATTTTCCTTAATATTCTTTTAATTAATAAAATTGGTTTTATTGGCGCAGCTATATCGACTATGATTATTATAGTCATGTTCAATGTTTTAAAAATAATTTTTGTAATGCTGAAATTTAAAATTCAGCCATTTTCAAAAAAGACAATTTTAATATCAGTTCTTATTATAACAACAAATCTTCTATTCTATAATTTAAATTTCACNGCTATTTTTTTTATNAATTTAATAATTAAGTCCCTACTAATAGTAATCACATATTTTTCAATTTCNTATTTCTTGAATTTGTCTGATGATTTAAACTCATTTTTAAAAATAAGTAGAAAATTAAAATGAAAAGATATTAACTANTAATTTAAATTAATTTTTCTTTTAAGAATCTNCCTGTGTGTGAGTCATTGATTTTTACGATTTCTTCTGGAGTTCCAGAGGCTACAAGCTTTCCTCCNTCTATTCCTGCATTTGGACCGAGGTCAATAATATAATCAGCACATTTAATCATATCTAGATTGTGTTCAACTACAATTACCGAATGTCCATTTTCAATCAAAAGAAATAATGATTTAATTANATAATTTATATCATGAAAGTGAAGCCCNGTAGTTGGTTCATCAAATATGAAAAGAATTTTATTTTTATTATCTCCTTTACCAATAAATGANGCAAGTTTAATCCTTTGNGCCTCACCACCAGATATATTACTTGAAGATTGACCTAAAGTTATATAACCTAGTCCTACTTTNTTCAAAGGCATTAATTTGTNTATTAATTTNGATTCACCATTTTTTTCAAAAAAACTTATTGCTTCATCTAATGTCATTTTGAGAATTTCATCNATTGATTTATNGTCAAATTTTACTTGGAGAATTTCTTTTTTAAATCTTTTTCCATCGCATTCATCACATTTTAATACTACATCTGCCATAAATTGCATTTCTATTATAATTACACCTTCTCCTTTGCATTTATCACATCTACCTCCATCAACATTAAATGAAAAATGTTTTGGTTTGTAATTTCTATTTTTTGCTAGTGATTGTTTTGAATAAAGTTGTCTAATATCGTCATAGGCTTTGACATAGGTAACCGGATTGGATCTTGATGATCTACCAATTGGATTCTGATCAATATATTCAATTTGATTTATTAGATTCAAATCTCCTGCTAAAGATTTGAACTCACCACTCTTTTCCTTATAAATATCAAAATTTTTAAGAATTGCTGGGTAAAGAATTTTTTTAACAAGAGTGCTTTTTCCGCTTCCTGAGACTCCTGTAACAGCAACCATCATGTTTAAAGGAAATTCAATGTCAATATTTTTAAGATTGTTTTCTCTAGCTCCTTTTAAGATAATTTTATGATTTATTTTTTTTCTATTTTTTGGGTAANCTATTTTTTTTTCAGAATTAAGATACATCCCAGTAATTGATTGGTTACACTTTNTGATATCTTCATATTTTCCATTCGCNACAATTTCACCCCCATTGATACCTGCAAAAGGTCCCAAATCTATAATTTCATCAGCCTCTTTCATTATTCCTTCATCATGTTCAACAACAATAACGGTATTTCCTAAATTTTTTAATTTTTTTAAAATTTTAATTAGTTTTTTATTATCGATTGAGTGGAGTCCAATACTTGGCTCATCCAAAATATACATAGCTCCAACTAAACTACTTCCTAAAGATGTAGCTAAATTAATTCTTTGAGATTCACCTCCCGAAAGTGAATTAGACCTTCTATTCAATGTCAAATAACCTAAACCTACATCTTGCATGAATGATATTCTAGATTTAATTTCAAAAAGAATATTTTCTGCAATTTCTTTTTTTCCATTTTCAACATTAAAATCGTTAAAGAATCTTGCAAGTTCGTTGATACTAAGTTTTAGAAGTTGAGGAATACTTTTATTATTTATTTTTACATTTTCAGTTTCTTTTCTAAGTCTAGAACCTTTGCATTCGCTGCATTCAGTTTTTCCCCTATATCTTGATAATAAAACCCGATTTTGTATCTTATAAGTTTTTGATTCTATTTTTTTAAAAAAGAAACTTAGTCCTTTGAAGTATTCATTACCTTCCCAGATTAATTCTTTTTGTTTTGCATCAAGCTTATAGAAAGGGATATGAATTGGTAGAGAAAATTTATGAGAATTATTTATTAGATCATTAAAATATTTTTTAAATGAATTTCCATTCCATGGAACTATTGCCCCCTCAAATATTGATAAATTTTTATTAGGTACAACAAGGTCTAAATCAATACCAATTATATTTCCATATCCCTGACATTTCTTACAGGCTCCATATGGGTTATTAAAACTAAAAAAATGTTCATTTGGTTCTGGAAAAATAATCCCATCTCTTTCAAAATTATTTGAAAACCATACTTTTTCGCTGTCCTCAAGATTAATTAAATTACATGTTCCATTTCCTTCAAAAAATGCAATTTCAATAGAATCTGCTAGATTAGATATTTCGTTTTTATTTTTAGTTAATATTATTCGTTCAATTACTAACTCAAAATTTTCAAAATTTTCCTCATCAATTTCACTTAACTTAATAATTTCATTATTCAAGTAACCCATTGCAAAACCTTGTGAAATTAATTTTTTAACATAATTTGATTTGTTATTTTCTAAAATTTTTGGTTTGCATGTAATAATATATTTCGACCTAATTGGTTGAGATTTCAAATAATCTAAAACATCATTTACAGAATCTTTTTTTACAATTTCATTTGACTTTGGAGAAAATGTTTCTCCGATTCTTGCGTACAAAAGTCTTATGTAATCAAATAATTCTGTTTTAGTTCCAACAGTTGATCTTGGGTTTGTAGAATTTATTTTTTGTTCAACCGCGATGGCTGGTGATATTCCATCAATCTTGTCTACTAGAGGTTTATTGATTTTACCCATAAATTGCCTTGCGTATGAGGATAGACTTTCAATATACTTTCTTTGGCCTTCAGCATAAAGAGTATCAAAAGCCAAAGTTGTTTTACCTGAACCGGAAAGCCCTGTAATAACTGTGAGCGTGTTTCTTTTTATGTTTAAGTTAATATTCTTTAAGTTATTTTGCCTCGCTCCTCGTATTTTAATGTATTTATTAATATTATTGTTTTTAACTTTTTTCATTACACATTACTAAAGAATTATTTTTAAATAAATATAAAATAGAATAAATTAAAAATTAAAAATTATTTCATATCTTTGAGAAAACAATCTGCCTATACACAATTCTACTTTTTGATCTTAATGTTTAAAGTTAGTGTATGGATAATTCAAAATTACTCAATGATGCCCAATTAGTTAGTAACTATATTGGTGGTTGTGAAAAATCACTTGGGGTTTTAATTAATAAACATAAATATAAATTATATAATTTTATTTATTCTAAGGTCTTAAATAAAGATAATGCAGAAGACTTGTTTCAGGAAACCTTTATTAAAGTAATCAAAACACTTAAAAGAGGAGTATATAATGAAGAGGGTAAATTTCTCCCATGGGTGATGAGAATAGCTCATAATTTAGTTATTGATTTCTTTAGAAAAAACAAAAGGTTTCCCTCCTTTGATAAAAATGATAACTTTGATATATTCCAATTAATCAAAGACGAAAACCCGTCAATAGAGCGACACTTAATTGATAAACAGATATTGGATGACTTACAAAAAATAATTATAAAATTACCTCAAGATCAAAGAGAGGTAATAAATTTAAGGCTCTACAAAGAAATGAGTTTTAAAGAAATTTCTGAAGCTACAGGGGTGAGTATAAATACTGCACTTGGTAGAATGAGATATGCAATTATTAATTTAAGAAAGTTGATAATTGAAAATAAAATAACATTGTCAGCATAATATAATTTTTATCTCTTTTTTACGTTTATCTATAAAGTGTATTAAAATTTGGATAAAAGTAAGTCAAAAAATATTGGTCCTAGCGACATCACAATAAAGCGCATTTTAGCTTTTTCAAAGGCCTTATCTGCAAATAAATCAAAAAAACAGAATAAAAAGTAAGTTTATATTTAGGTCATTTTTTTTAAAAATGATTTTCTTCCTACTTTCATGGTAATAAAATCTTTTTCTTTGGACCATCCCCTTGCCGGAGAATATTCTCTTCCATAATATATAATTTGTAAATGAAGATCATTCCATTTATTTTTTGGAAACAGTCTTTTTGCATCACGCTCTGTAATTTTAACATTTTTCCCGTTAGATAATCCCCATCTGTACATTAATCTATGAATATGAGTATCGACTGGGAATGTTTGATAACCAAACCCTTGTGATAACACAACGCTTGCTGTCTTATGACCAACTCCAGGGAGCTCCTCCAATTCCTCAAATGTGCTTGGCACCTTGCCACCGTATTTATCAATGAGAATTTTTGACAGTTTGTGTATAGCTAAGGACTTAGAAGGAGATAATCCAATTGGTCTTATAATTTTCCTTATTTCAGTTGTAGACAATTTTACCATTTCTTTTGGATTGCTTGCCCTACCAAATAGTGTGGGTGTTATTTCGTTTACTCTCTTGTCTGTACTTTGGGCTGAGAGTAATACAGAGATTAGCAAAGTATACTCATCTTTATGATTTAATGGGACAGGTATCTTTGGGTATAATTTATTTAAGTTTTTAATTATAAAATTTATTTTTTCTTTTTTGGTCACTATTTTTGAGTTAAAATTTATTAAAATGAATACTTTAGAAAAAGGAGATAAGTTACCAAATTTTGTCTTAAAAGACCAAAATGGAATTGAACACAAAAGTACTGACTACTTAGGAAAAAAAATTATTATTTTTTTCTATCCAAGGGCAAATACACCAGGATGCACGGCAGAGGTTTGTGATTTAAGAGATAATTATGAAGTTCTTAAGGAAAAAGGCTATAATCTAATTGGTGTAAGCGGGGATAACGAAAAAAATCAATTAAAGTTTCACCAAAAATTTGAACTTACATTCCCTTTACTAGCGGATGTTGATAAAGAATTAATAAATTCATTTGGCGTTTGGGGTAAAAAAAAATTTATGGGTAAAGAATATGACGGTATTCACAGAATGACATTTATAATTAACGAAAAAGGGATAATTGAATTTGTTTTCGATAAAGTAAAAACTAAGGAACACTCAAGTCAAATATTAGATGTCATTTAAAGCCAAACATTTTGTTTTGTTTTATTATTTTTGGTATTCCTTTAGGTAAATAATCTTCCCAGTTATCATTTTTATCTTTAATCATTTTTAAGACCTTCCTTGAAAAAATATCTAAATATTTTATTTCAAAATCATTTATGTCAATAATTTTTCCATTGTACTTAAAAAATTTGTAAAACTCTTTCATTCTATTCTCAAGTTTTAGATTTTCACTATTTATGATATTTCCGTTTTCCCCTTTGTTTGGATACAAATAAATTTTTAAATTATTGTGAAACATTTTTCCAAAGGCTTCTAAAATCCCACCATCAAGGTCTTTATAGTAGTGTTCGTCAAAAACTTGAATTAAATTATTTACACCCATGCACAATCCAAGTTGTTTTTGAGTATACTTCGATAGATAATCGACTAATTTATAATATTCCTTAAAATTAGAAATCATAACAGTGTGGCCCATTGAGCATAATAATTTAGCTCTATCCATAAAATCAATTTCATCGATTTCCCCCTCTGACAATAAGTTGGATAAGGTAATTTCAAAAATTACTAGATTTTTTTCCTTTTTGACTAGTGGTTCTTTAAGAAAAGTATCTAGAGATTTTTCGTACATGTCGATATTTACCTTAGTAACGGGTCTAAAACTTCCTCTAATTGTCAAGATGTTTTTTTTGTATAACTCGGCAGCAGGAAGAATATTATTTCCTTCTTTGTTAAACATAACGGCTTGAGGCATACCGTTTTTTATTAATTGTAAACTCATTAATCTATTATCAATTTCTTTAAAAAGAGGTCCTTTGAAATTGATAGTGTCTATTTCAATAGCATCTTTATCAATGTGATCATACAAATATTTTAAAAGTTTTTTTGGCTCACTATTCTTGTAGAAAGCTCCATATATAAGATTTACTCCCATTATACCCAATGCTTCTTGTTGCAACCTAGCCTCTGTCTGATGAAATCTTATGTGAAGTGTGATTTCACTATACTCCTCTGAAGGTTCAGTTTGAAATCGAATACCCATCCATCCATGGCCTTTAAATTTTTTTGCAAAATCTATTGTAGCTACAGTATTTGCATATGTAAAAAACATTTTTTGAGGATTTTTTTTTCTTATCCTTGTTTCTAGAAGCTCAATTTCGTGATCTAACATTTTATTTACTCTGCTTTCAGTTACATAGCGTTTATCATTTTCTTCACCATAAATGTTATCACTAAATGTTTTATCGTAAGCTGATATTGTTTTAGCAATAGTCCCGGAAGCACCTCCTATCCTAAAAAATTGTCTTGCAACCTCCTGTCCAGCTCCAATTTCAGCAAAAGTTCCATAAATAAAACTATTTAAGTTAATTCTTAAAGCTTTTGCCTCAGTCGATGGCCTATTTTCAATTTCTATTTCGCCTGGTAAACTCATTATTTTTCAAATCTACAAAGATTGTAGAATTTATATACAAAGTTTACCTTTGAATTAGTGATAGAAATAATTTTTTTAGGTACAGGCACATCACAAGGTATTCCGACAATTGGAAGTACACATCCTGTATGTCAAAGTCAAAATCCAAAAGATAAAAGATTGAGAGCTTCTCTTGCTATCAAGTGGAATAGATTTTTTTTTGTTATAGATTGTGGTCCAGATTTTAGGCAACAAATGCTAAATTGTGGTACCAAAAAGCTAGACGGTATTTTATATACTCACGAACATGCTGACCATACAGCAGGATTAGATGACATCCGCCCTTTTTATTTTAGGCAGGGCGAGATTAATTTAATCCTCACAAAAAAAGTATTATGTTTTTTAAGAAAACGGTTTGACTATATATTCGAAAGTTATAACAAATACCCTGGTGCTCCATCAGTCAAAGTAAAAATTATAAATAAAAATAAAAAATTCATTCTAGGCAATAAAGAGATCATTCCTGTAGAGGTGTTGCATGGTCAATTACCTATAATTGGATACAGAATAGACAATTTTGCGTATCTAACTGATGTAAAGTCAATATCCAATACTGAAATTTTGAAATTAAAAAATTTGGATGTTTTAGTTATAAACGCCCTAAGAAAGGAAGAACATCATTCGCATTTAAATCTAGATGAGGCCTTGTTATTATCAAGAAAAATTAATCCTAAAAAAACATATTTAACTCATATTAGCCACCATATGGGTTTTCATGATGAAATTCAAAAAGCGCTTCCAAAAAATATTTATATTGCTTATGATAACCTTTCAATTAGATCAAGTTGATGCAAAATAAAATTTTAGTTTATGTTGGAGTCTTTATGTCTTTAACGTTCATTTTTGTAGGTATTAATTACGTTAAAATATCTAATTCAAATGAATTAAATTTAGAGAATTTAAATAAGAAAATCGACTCCCTTGAAAACCAGTATAACTTACTTGATAAAAAGTTTAGAGATGAAATATATTTTTCTTTAATCGATAATCAGGAAGCATTAGGATATTTTAATAATGCAAATGTTGACTCACTCGTCTCATATATAAGGGAAGAACTTTATGAAAAAAATTTTAATAAAAATACAGATAATTTTGTTCCATTATCAAATACCAAAAATAAATACTTAATTAATAAAGTTAAAATTCTAAATCACAAGTGGATAATTGCTGATTTTTCAAATGGTACTAAGTGGGGCGAAATGTGGATTGAATATTATTTTGATAAAAAAAAAGAAATATTTGATGTTAAAGAATTTTTTGTATACTAAATATTTTAAATTCAATTTTTATTAAGCCATTCAATTATGTCTCTTAAATTTTCATTATTGATTTCATGACCGGACTGGTATTCCTTAAACTCAGTATTAATATTTTTCTTTAAAAGTTCAATACCTTTTCTGGCCCAACTGATTGGAATTACTGGATCATGAATACCATGGCTACTAAAACAATTTAACTTAAATTTAGAATTCGAATTAGAGTTTGTAATCTCAGAATGATAAAAACCGCTTAACGGAAGAATATTTTTAATTAAGTGAGGATATTCAATTCCCAAAGACCAACTCAAAATCGCACCCTGGCTAAATCCTAAAAGAGATATTTTTTTATTTTTAAAACCCAAATCTTCCATATGGAGTGAAATGTCATTTATGATTACATTCTTTGAGTTTATAGCTTCATCTTTATCAATCCATCTGTCAATGCTATTCTCAAAATTTATTGTATACCAAGCGTATGAATTAAATCCTATTATAATTGGTGCCCTTAAGGAAATTATAATATAGTTTGATGGGATAAATTCCTTTAAAGAAAATAAATCTTCTTCATTACTTCCATATCCATGGAGTAAAAAAATAATTTTTAAATCATTTTTAATATGACTTGGTTTATAAATCCGGTATTTGAGTTTTTTACTCAATTCTTGTTGTAGTGAATTTTATTTTCATTAATGCAACCATAGACTTTTCCAATAATTTCAAAATCAATAAAAGCGCAGTTTTTTGAAGTTGAAATAATATTGTCTCTAGAGAATTTATCTCTTTTCGAGGGATCAAAAAAAGTAATACAAGCACTTTCTCCTTTGTCTATTTTTGGAATTTCTAAATTAAAAATATTTCTTCCTTTTGTAAGTAGCTCAATTACTTTTTCTATTGAAAAAATTTTATTCAAAACACCGAACATTGCTTCCAGTGAAATTGTACCATATTCTGCAGAATTAAAGTCAACTTGTTTGAGTTCTGAATTGATTGGCTGGTGATGAGAGGTGACAATGTCAATAGTTCCATCTAAAACTCCTTCTTTTAATTTTTTTTGATCCTCCTTACCTCTAATTGGGGGAAATAATTTGTAATTAGAATTGAAACCATCGAGAATTTCATCATTGAATGCCAAGTTAGCAATTGGGACACTTGCGCTAATGTTTAATCCATTTTTTTTTGCATTTCGTATAATTTCGATACTTTCTAAAGAGGAAACATAAGGAATGTGAAGTTTTCCTCCTGTATAATTTAGTATACTAATGTCTCTTTGAATTTGAATGGTTTCTGCAATGGATGGAATTGATGATAAACCTAATTGTGTAGACTTTATTCCTTCGTTTACTAATCCGTTTAGGCTTAAATACGGATCTCTAGGAGTTGAAATAATCAAACCATCAAAAGTCTGAGCATAAAGGAGAGCAGATTTTAAAAGATTTGGATTTTTAATTGGTGCTAAAAAATCACCAAAGGCAATAGCTCCACCTTTGTGTAAATCAAAAAACTCTGTCATTTTTTTTCCTTTTCCATCTACACTAAAGCATGCAATTGGATGAATTTTACAGGGATAATCAGAATCACGAGTCTTTAAAAAACTTAAAATCGAATTATTATCTATTTTAGGGTATGTATTGGGCTGAAGACAGATATCCGTGAAACCACTATAAGAAGCAGTTTTTAAGCCGTTTATAATTGTTTCTCTATCTTCAAAACCTGGCTCTCCAAAACAAACACTAGAGTCAAACCAACCTGATGAGACGTGTAAGTTTTTTTCTGAAACAACTAACTCTGCTGAAGTATTAATATTCTCTGAAATATCAATAATTTTTCCATCTACAATCAAAATATCAACTGTTTTTGTGTGGAATGAACTATTATAATCCAAAACAGTTACGTTTTTCAATAGAATACTCATATCAAAAAACAAAGTTACTAAAACCATAATTTATTATATTGATATCTTTTAAATAAAAAATTTAAAAATTCTCAAAGACTCCTAATCCGAATAAAGCAAAGTCATATTTAACAGGATCATTAGGATTGATTTTTTTTAGGTATGAGTCAAGTTCCAAGGTTGCTCTAAAATCATTTTGATTTCTTTTTAAAATTCGTAATTTTCTAGCCACTTTTCCTGTGTGAATGTCAAGCGGACATGAAAGCTGGCTGGGCCTTATTGATTTCCACAACTCAAAATCAACCTTTTTTTTATTAGACCTAACCATCCATCTTAAGAACATATTAATTCTTTTTGCAGCGGAGCCTTTTAAAGGGTCTGATATGTGTTTTCTAGTTCTATCTTCGTGAGAGATTGAGAAAAAAGTTTTTTTCATTTGATGGATTATTTTTGACATATTTTCGTTTGTGCTGTCTGGAATAAATAAGTTTTCAAGACCACCATGATTTAAATAAATATTTTTCAACGATAGAACAAAAAAAATCAAATCTCTTCCATTGAAAGTCCTATGAACAAATTTTGATAATGGAATTAAATCTAACCTAGAGTGATTTTTTACAAAATCATATGGGGACAAATCCATCAATTCTATAATTCGCTTTGCATTTTTAATTATTGTTTTTCTTTGTCCCCAGGATATAGTTGCAGTAAGAAATGCACTAATTTCTATGTCTTCTTTCTTTGAAAATAGATGTGGTATTGAAATAGGATCATCTTCAATAAAATTCTCATTTTCATATAAATCAGCTTTATAGTCTAGAAATGATTTAATTTCACCCTGCTTGAATTTTACCATCAACTAGTTTTAATACTTTGTCAGATATTTTTGACAATTTTTCGTTATGCGTAACAATTATAAATGTTTGTCCAAACTCGTCTCTTAATCTAAAGAATAGCTTATGCAATTCGTCAGCATTTTTTGCATCTAAGTTTCCACTTGGCTCATCTGCAAAAATAATCGATGGACTATTTATAAGTGATCTTGCTACGGCAACTCTTTGTTTTTCTCCTCCTGAAATATTTTTAGGATTATTAAATTTTAAATCAACTATATTTAAAATCTTAAGAATTTCAGTAGCCTTTTTTAATAGCATTTTTTTTTCTTTATTTGCTATTAAACTCGGAATTATTATGTTTTCTATGACGTTAAATTCATCTAATAATTCATGGAATTGAAAAATAAATCCTAAATGTTTATTTCTAAATTTTGCTAAATGATTTAGAGACATTTTGTTAATATCCTGATTCAATATTTTCAAAGATTGTTCTTTATGATTATCAGCTTTCACTAAAGTGCCTAGAACACTTAAAAGAGTTGTCTTCCCAGCACCAGATGGACCACATATTGAAACAATTTGAGATTCTCTAATTTTAATTGAAGAAATATCCAATACTACGTTTTCGTTATAGCTCTTTTTTAGTTTTTCAGCCTCAATCACTTTACTAATTTATACCCAAATTACAATTTTTTACATCTTCTTTTTATATTTTTATTCAATAAAATTAAACGATGACGAATAAAGAAATAATTTATTTAGGAGGTGGATGTTTTTGGTGTATTGAAAGTATTTTTAATCAAATCAATGGGGTAGAGATAGTTATTTCTGGGTATATGGGCGGAACAAAAAATACAGCAAACTATCATGACGTTTGTACTGGTAAAACTAGACACGCTGAAGTTGTAAAAGTCGTATACGACAATGATATTATTAGTTTTTCTAAAATTTTAGAAATTTTTTTTTATGTTCATGATCCAACTTCATTAAACCGCCAAGGAAATGACTTTGGTGCCCAATATAGATCGGTAATATTTTTTTCTTCTGAAAAACAACTAAAAGTTATAGAAAGTGAGATATCGAAGATTAAAATTCAGTCTAAAAAGAAAATTGTAACAGAAGTCAAAAGGAATATGGAATTTTATGAAGCTGAAGATTATCACATTAATTATTACAATTTAAATAAAAGTCAACCATATTGTAGTTTAGTTATATCTCCTAAAATATCATCTTTTCAAAAAAAATTTAAGTCACTTCTGAAAGATTAATAATTTATTTTTTTTTAAAAAACTCCCCAAAACCGATTTTTGTCAAAATTTTTTTTTCTAGTTCCCAGAAAAAAGAAAATTGAAAAAATAAAAATCCAAAAAAAATTAAAAGTAATTGATATATAGGAAAAATTATTGTTAACCTTAGAAGCCAATAAATAAAATCACCTAGAAAAATATCATTAAAAATTTCTCGATTAAAACCAAAGAAATAAAGAATTGGTTTAGCTAATTTTAAGGAAAAAGATCCAGTTAAGCCAAATACCACGAATATTATGAACATTTGGAAATTTGATTTTATATTCCATCTTATTTTTAGTTTGTTTAACCATTTATTCATTTTCTATAAAACTCACAAATTTGTTCAGCTAGCTCCTCTCCAATTCTATCCTGAGCTTCAGAAGTGGCTGCGCCAATGTGAGGTGTTAAAGATATTTTAGGGTGCATAAGAATAGATACACTTGGAGTCGGTTCATTTTCAAATGTGTCTAAACCAGCAAATTTAATTTTTCCGGTGTCGAGATTCCTAATCAATTCTACTTCATCAACAACACCTCCTCTTGAAGCATTAATAATTGCTGATCCATTTTTCATTTTTTTAAATTCTTTCTTTCCAATTATATATTCTTTTTGAGCTGGAACATGAAGAGTTACGAAGTCAGATTTTTCGAGAAGTTCATCAAGTGATGTCAGATTTATCTTGAAGGTAAAATCACTTTGATCATTTAATTTAACCTCAATGCTATTTTCATTTATAAACTTATCAAAACCCAAAATATTCATACCAATTCCAAAGCCTATCCTTGAGACTTCGAGTCCAATTTTACCAAGACCGATTATACCAAGATTTTTATTTTTTAGTTCAATTCCTTTTGAATAATTCTTTTTTAAACTTTTGAAATTCTTTTCACCTTCTAAAGGCATGTTTCTATTACTATCATACAAAAATCTAGAACCACTAAATAAATGAGCAAAAACAAGTTCTGCAACCGAATTTGACGATGCTGCAGGTGTATTTACAACTAATATATCTTTAGATTTTGCGTATTCTACATCAATGTTATCCATACCAACACCACCACGGCCAACTATTTTCAAAGATTTACACTTATCTATAAGATTTTTTCTGACCTGAGTAGCACTTCTAACAAGAAGAACAGTAATTTTGTTAGTATTAATGAATTCTATTAAGTTCTCCTTATCAACTTTTTCTAAATAAACTTCAAAACCATTTTTTTTTAATATTTCAACAGCATTTTTTGCTATACCGTCGTTAGCTAATATCTTCATATCATCCTTCTTTGTTAAATTTTTGCATTATTTCAACTAAAATCTTGACACTATTTATTGAAATTGCATTATAAAGAGAAACTCTGAAGCCGCCAACAGACCTGTGCCCATTGATTCCATGAATATTGTTCTTTAGACACATTTCATTAAATTTCTCAGAATTATAATTCTTATTTATGCCAAAGGTTACATTCATATTACTTCTGTCTGAATTATTTACAAATCCATAAAAGGCATCATTATTATCAATCTCATTATATAGTAATTTAGCTTTTTCTATATTTTGCTTTTCAATCAACTCAATCCCACCAGATTTTAGGATCCAATTCATATTGAGCAAACACGTATAAATCGAAAAGACTGGAGGTGTATTGTACAAACTTTGTTTATCAATATGATTTTGATAACTCAATATTGATGGAATTTTTCTTTTATTTTTTTTTAATAATTCTTTATTTATAATAACCAGGGTTACACCAGCAGCACCGATATTTTTTTGTGCGCCGGCATAAATGAGATCAAATTTCGAAAAGTCAATTTTTCTTGAAAAAATATCCGAACTCATATCAGCAATTAATGGAGAATCAGTTCTTGGAAATTCATGAAATTGTGATCCAAAAATAGTATTATTAGATGTAATATGTAAATAATCTAAATCACAAGAAATTTTAATATCTTTTGGAATGTAGGTGTGGTTTTTGTCTTTTGAGGATGCAACTTCAATAACATTTCCATAAAATTTTGCTTCGGCAATTGCTTTTTCCGACCAGGTTCCCGTGTTTATATATCCTGCAGTATTATTCAAAAAGTTAGAAGCAACCATCAAATATTGGTGGCTTGCACCTCCTTGTAAAAATAGCACTTCATATTCATTGCTTTCAAGACCAGTTATTTCTAGAGTCAAATCCTTTGCTCTACTAATTATTTCTGAAAATTTTTTACTTCTGTGGGATATCTCTAATATGGATAAACCTATTCCATCCAATTCTTTAATGGCTTCAGAAGATTTTTTGAAAACAACATTTGGAAGTGCCGAAGGCCCTGCATTAAAGTTTATTTTTTTCATAATTAAAGATTAGCACAAATATCATCATATTAAATCAAATACATCTATCAATTTTATTAGGTTTTTAAAATGTTTTTTAACAATTTACTCACAGAGATAATAAAAATTCAACAGTATCAATATTATCAGCATAGTCCCATAAGTTAGGTTTTTGTGCTTCTCCAAATTTCAAAAAATTGACTTTATTCACGTTTCCGACTATACATTGAATACTGTTGATTCTGGATTCTATTTCCTTATTTATCAAATCTATACTAGAATAATGTTCATAATTAATTGATGAAATTTCGGCATTTATATTTTTACTTTCAATTATTATCAATTTTCCAGCAACATGAAAGTTATTTTTAATTATCTCGTTTATAGCTTTAATTTTTTTAAAATTATTTAAGTATTCAATTAGTGTTATCGCTTCTGATTTCTCTTTTAAAATTTTTTTGAGAAGAGTAAAATCATATTTATATGGCACATAAATTTTCGTAATACTTCTACATCCAAAACCAAAATAAGTAAGAATGTCATTTGATAAAAGTTTTAAGTCTTCTTCCGACTCTTTGCCATTTAATATAGCAATTGAACTTCTAGTACCCCTTAAAATTGATGGATATGAATGAAATTTTTCATTAATATTCTTAATTGAAATATTATTTCCAGTTGCGATAATAGCATCAACAAAATCAATTTTCTTTTTAAAAATTACCCTTTCTGCTAATTCAGGTTCAAATTCAACCAATTTATTGTAAAGAAAGGGAATTAAAAATGGATCTGAAGAAGAAGTTTTTATAATTCCAATGTGATTACTAAATAATAAACACATAAGGTCATGAAATCCAACCATTGGAATATTACCAGCCATAATAATACCAATTTTTTTATTGTTTTTATATGCGAGATTGTATTTGGATGACCATTTTAAAATATTTTCCTTCCTCAAAGAATCTCCCCAAATTTTTAATGCATTAAGGGAGTTTTTATATATAAACCACCTATTATTATTTTGGGTTTTAAGAATCAAACTATGCAATTTAGAGTCAATTTGTTTTTTCCTTAAATACTTTCCAAGTTTCAAAAAAGCATTAATTTTTTTATCTAAATGTTTCATATTTTGCAAAATATCAACTTAGGCTTTACTTTTGTACTAAATTATGTAAACTTTACTAATGGCTATTATTATTACTGATGAGTGTATTAATTGTGGAGCTTGTGAACCAGAATGTCCTAATACAGCAATTTATGAATCATCTGAGGATTGGAAATTTAGTGATGGAACTTCGTTGAAGGGAGTTATAAATTTATCAACTGGTGAATCAATTGATGCAGATTTTTCACAAGAACCCATTTCTGACGAATACTATTACATTGTTCCAAGTAAATGCACTGAGTGTAAAGGTTTTCATGACGAGCCTCAGTGTGCGGCTGTATGTCCAGTAGATTGCTGCATTCCAGATGAAAATAACATAGAAAGTGAAACTAAACTTCTTGAAAAGCAGTCCTTCATGCATGGCAAATAAGTTATTTTTATGAAAGCTGGAATCATTGGTTTACCTAATGTCGGAAAATCAACATTGTTCAACTGTTTGTCAAATTCTAAAGCACAGTCAGCTAATTTTCCATTTTGCACTATAGAACCAAATATTGGAAAAGTAAATGTCCCGGATAAAAGATTAATCACTCTTACAGATTTAATAAATCCAAAACAAACAATTCCTGCAAGTATTGAAATTGTTGATATTGCAGGTTTGGTTAAGGGTGCAAGTAAAGGAGAAGGTCTTGGGAATCAGTTTTTAGCTAATATAAGAGAAACAGATGCACTTATTCATGTTTTAAGATGTTTTGAAGATTCGAATATTACTCATGTTGAGGGTACGATTGATCCTCTAAGAGATAAAGAAATAATTGATTTGGAATTGCAAATTAAAGATCTTGAGACAGTTGATAAACAAATTGAAAAAATTTCAAAAAAACTAAGAGCTGGTTATAAAGATGATGCTAAATATCTCTCAATCTTACAAAAAGTCAAAAATGAATTGGTAAAATCAGATAATATAAGAAATCTAGACTTAGATAAAGATGAAATGATTTTGATTAAAGATTTAAATCTATTGACATCGAAACCCGTTTTATATGTTTGTAATGTATCTGAGAAAGATTTAAGTAATGGAAATGTTTTTACAGATAACGTTAATAAAATGATTACCAATGAAAATTCTGAAATGCTTATTCTAGCCGTATCACTCGAGGCTGAGATTTTTGAAATTGAAGATTTTTCTGATAGGCAATCATTTTTAGACGACTACCAAATAAAACAACCAGCTTCCTTGAAGCTAATTAATCAAACATACAAACTTTTGAATATGCAAACATTTTTTACAGTTGGTGAAAAAGAAGTTAAAGCATGGACAATTCAAATTGGATGGAATGCTCAAAAAGCCGCAGGTGTTATTCACTCCGATTTTGAAAAGGGTTTTATAAGGTCTGAAGTAATATCATATAAAGATTACCTAAACTACAAAAGCGAAGCTAAAATAAAAGAAGCTGGAAAGTTAAGAGTAGAGGGGAAGGATTATATTGTTAAAGATGGTGATGTTATGCATTTCAGATTTAATGTTTGAATTATTGACAAATAAAATTTAGTATTTCATTTAATTTATAATTCTCATTTACTAAAAATGCCTCTTTGTATTTTTTGTTCCATGTAATCTGTCTTTTAGCGTATCTTCTAGTATTTTTTTTAATTTCATCGATAGTGTTTTTGTAATTGCATTTTCCTTCAAAATAGTTGAAAAATTCCTTGTATCCAACAGTTTGAAGAGAATTTAAGTTTTTATATTTAAAAAGTTTTTTTGCCTCTTTCTCTAACCCAAGAGAAATCATTTTATCGACTCGACTATTAATTTTTTTGTACAATTCTTTTCTATCAGGATTCATTAATAATATTTTCGACTCAAAAAGATTATTTTTTCTATCTTTCTTAAAGAATGAAACGAAAGGTTTTCCTGTTGATAAGCAAACTTCCAAAGCCCTAACTACTCTTCGGGTGTTATTTTTATCAACAACACTGTAATATTCTGGATCATATTTTTTGAGCATAGAATTTAACTTTTTCATTCCTTCTTTTTTGAGCAATAAATTAATCTTTTGTTTAACTGAATTTTTAATTTTAGGAAAATTATCAATACCGTTGATTACCGAGTCTGCATACAACCCAGAGCCTCCGACAAGAATGGCAGTTTCACTCGTTTTAAAAATTGATTCAAGAGTTTTTATTGATTGCTCATAATAAATTCCCACATTATAGTTATCATGGATTGATATATGATTTATAAAATGATGTTTATTATTTTTTAAATCATTTTGACAAGGTTTTGCCGTCCCTATTGAAATTTCCTTATATATCTGCCTTGAATCACAAGATATTATTTCAGTATGTAAAGTATTAGCTAATACAATGGATAAACTAGTTTTTCCTGAACAAGTTGGACCGCCAATATAAACTAATTTATTCTTCTTCATTAAGAGTACTACCACAGCTATGGCAAAACTTAGCGTTGTCTTTATGTGAAGATTCAGCACAATTCGGACATGATTGTGTGTTTATGTCTGGTCTCCTTCTTTTTTGAGCCATCTCAGCACTAACTATACCTGTGGGAACGGCTATAATTCCATAACCCATAATCATAATAATTGCTGCAATAAGCCTTCCTATTGTTGTACCAGGTACAATATCACCATATCCAACTGTAGTTAAAGTTACAATTGTCCAATATATACTTTCAGGAATACTGGTGAAACCATTTTCTTCACCTTCAATCAAATACATAATGGTACCAAATATTATTGATAAAATAAAAACTGTAAATAAAAAGACGGCTATTTTTGCCCGACTCGCTTTTAAAGACCTTATCAAAAAGTTAGATTCACCAATAAATCTTGTTAATTTGAGAATTCTAAAAACCCTTAAAAGTCTCAGGGCCCTAAGCGCTACTAACGAACCGCTGCTTACGAAAAAGAAGCTTAAATATTGGGGTAAAATTGATAATAAATCAATAATACCGTAAAAGCTTGTAACATACCTTAATGGTTTTTTTACAACTATTATTCTTAGTGTATATTCGATTGAAAATATTACAGTTATTATCCATTCAATAATATCAAATAGGTATCTGTANTTCTGATGAAAGATAGATATACTGTCAAGCATAACAACAAATACACTTAGCAATATTAAGAATAACAATAAAACATCAAATAATTTACCTTCCGGGGTATCGGCCTCGTATATAATTTCATGAAGAAGAGTTTTTAAACTCTTATTTGAATCTATTTCCATATGATAAATTCAAATCAAAGGTAAGGAGTTTTAATAAAACAATAACAAAAAANACTATTAACCATTTTTATTTGACTTAATATTTGATCTTAAGATTTTCATTTCTAAATCATTATCTATGAGTATTTTAAATAGTCTTAAAGCGCCTAAAGCATCAGAATTTGCTCTATGTGGATTTTCATTTACAATTCCAAAATTTGATAATAAATTAGTCAATTTATATGATTTTAGATCTGGAAAAATTAATTTCGATAAATCCACTGTACAAAGTGAATCCCTTTGATATTTTATATTAATATTTTGAAACTCATTTTTTATAATTCTGTAATCAAAATCAACATTGTGGGCAACAATTATTTTGTCTTTTGTAATTTGAAAGATATTTTCAGAGACATCTTTAAATTTAGGGGCATTTTTAACTAACTCACTATTTATGCCAGTTAGTCTTTGAACAAAAGGTTGTATGTCTTTTTCTGGATTAATTAAGGTTTCAAATTTATCAATGATTTTAATTCCATCATAAACGAATATTGAGATTTCGGTAATTTTTTCTTCATTGAATTTTCCCCCTGTNGTTTCGACATCCAAAATGGCAAAATTTTTATACATGTCTTTCTCCAAAAATTTTACTCCCAATTCTAATCATGTTCGAACCATTTTTTATTGCCAAATTGTAATCCAAAGTCATTCCCATTGAGATTATCTTAAATTTTTTGTTTGATAATTTAATTTTATCAAAAAGTGTTTTTAATTTTTTAAATTCTTCNTCTATTACATTTTGATCATCTACGAAGGAAGCCATACCCATTAAACCTGTTATTCTTAGGCCTCTAAAATTATCTTGTGATTTAATGATATCGATTACCTCATTTTCATTCAACCCAAACTTTGTCTCCTCATTTGATATTCTATACTGAATNAAACATTCGATAATTCTGTTATTTTTAATAGCTTGTTTATTTATCTCTTTAGCTAACTTTAAACTATCTAAACTGTGTATTAGTGATACGTATGGAGCTAAATATTTAACTTTGTTGGTTTGTATGTGTCCAATCATATGCCAATTTATATCCTCTGGCAAAACATTAAATTTGGAGGTCATTTCTTGAATTTTATTTTCACCAAAATCTCTGTGTCCTGTTTCATATGCTTTTTTTATANAGTCAATCGATTTTGTTTTTGAAACGGCAACAACCAAAACTTTNTCGCCAACTTCTTTCTTAATGCTTTTTAAGTTCTTTTGAATTGAATCCATATATGTTACATCGAATTAATAATAGAGTAAGCGACCTTTAACGCGTTTGTTGCGTCTTCAAGGGAAACAATAGATTTTTTTTTATTATTAATTGAATTTGCAAAATTTTCCAATTCAATTTGAATTGCATTGTAATTAATAATTTTAGGGGCTTCAAAAAGTATTTGTTTTTTCTTTCCTTCAGCATTTTCAAGAGTTAATGTAAACTCATCTAATTCATTAGAGGCATCAGTCATTTTTACAACTTCAACTTTTTTATTGTAAAGGTCAACTGAAATATATGTCTCCTTTTGAAAAAATCTAAGTTTNCGCATATTTTTCAGGGAAATTCTACTGGCGGTTAAATTAGCAACGGCTCCGTTATGAAATTCAATTCTAGCATTAGCAATATCAGGTGAATCACTTATTACTGAAACTCCTGAAGAAGAAATATTTTTTACCTCAGATGATATCAAACTTAATATGATATCTATATCATGAATCATTAAATCTAAAACTACTGAAACATCTGTCCCCCTTGGGTTAAATTCTGAAAGTCGATGAGATTCAATAAACATTGGATTTCCTATCATTTTTTTAACTGAATTATACGCTGGATTAAANCTTTCGACATGACCAACTTGCCCTATAATCTTTTTTTCTTTTGAAAATTTCACTAATTCCTCAGCCTCTGCAACGTTATGAGCAATTGGTTTTTCAATAAAAATATGTTTATTTTTTTCTATGCACCGCATTGCTATTTCATAATGAAACTTAGTTGGTGTTATNATGGCAATTGCATCTGAAGAATCTATTAAAAGATTTGAGTTATTAAAATATTTGTATCCAAATTCCTTTTCAATTTTTTTTGAATACTCAGGATTCACATCGTAGAATCCTATAAGATTAAACATTTTAGATTCATTTAATAACTTTAGATGAATTTTACCTAGGTGGCCAGCACCAAATACTCCTATTTTGATTAGTTTNGTAGNCACTTATNAGATATTGATAGCAAAATTACATTTTTAATGTAATTTAAGGNTTTTTATTCTCTAATTATATACTAAGAAATTAATGGAAAAAAATATTGATTCTCCAAAATATCAAGGCCAAAGGAATCAAATGGTATCCAAATTNGANTCACTTGGAATAAATGACAAAAATGTTTTAAAAGCTTTGAATAATNTTCCTCGCCATTTATTTATGGACCGCGGATTAATTTCTCATTCATACAAAAATAATGCTTATCCCATAGAGTCAGGTCAAACAATATCTCAACCTTATACTGTTGCATTTCAAACACAATTAATTAAATGTAAACAAGGTGATAAAGTGNTAGAAATAGGAACTGGATCAGGATATCAGACCGCAATTTTATCATATTTAGGGTTTGATGTGTTTACTATCGAAAGAGACGTTACTCTTTTTAAGAAATCTTCATTAATTTTTAAAAATTTGTCTATTAAAANAAAAATGAATCTTTTTGCTGATGGATATTTAGGNATAAATGATAGTGCACCTTTTGATGGTATAATTGTAACTGCTGCAGCAAAAGAAATTCCAAAAAATTTAATGAATCAACTAAGAGTGGGAGGGAGAATGGTAATCCCAATCGGAGAAGAAGATCAAACAATGTATAGATTTACTCGAATTGAAAAAANCAAGTTTAAAAAAGAGGAATTTGGTCAATTCAAATTTGTGCCAATGCTAAAAGGAAAATAAACTTTATTTTTTTCTTGATCTTTCTAAGTCTCTTTTCAATTCCTTTTCCTTTAAGCTTTGTCTTTTATCATATATTTTTTTTCCTTTCGCTAATGCAATTTTTATTTTAGCTAANCCTGAATCATTAATAAATAACTTCAAAGGAATTATTGTTAAACCAACGTCNGTTATTTGTTTTTTGAGTTTTTTNAGTTCTTTCCTATTAAGCAATAGCTTTCTTTGAGATAAANTATTTCTACTATAAGCTGAATTTTGATATTCTTTTATATACATTTTTGAAATAAACAATTCATTATTATTATTAAACTCACAAAAACTATCTGAAATAGAAACATTTCTTCTTCGTATTGATTTAATTTCTGAACCAGTCAATACTATTCCAGCAGTATATTCATCTTCTATAAAATAATTGAATTTTGCCTTTTTGTTAATAATTGATATGATATCTTNTTTCAATATTTAGTTTAAATAANATTTACTAATACGCTATAAGGAAATATGATTTATTCCTTCCATCACAAATGAATTTTTAAAATAACATAAGATAAATTTACTTAAAAGCTTTTAATTTTTTTTTCGATAAAGNAGTAATTGTTAATTAAGTTTTGATAAAATTATTTTTTAAACTTGAATAGAAGCCTAATAATNATCAATAAATTATAATTTTACAAGCTCAATAAATTTATATGAAAANTGCAGATGTTGTTTTTGAATTAATTAAAAAAGAAGAAAGTAGACAATTATCAGGTATCGAATTAATAGCATCCGAAAATTTCACCTCTCCAGCAGTTNTGNAAGCAACTGGTTCGATTTTGACCAATAAATATGCAGAAGGTTACCCTGGTAAAAGATATTATGGTGGTTGTGAAGTTATTGATGAGATAGAGCAAATTGCAATTGATAGAGCTAAATTATTATTTGGTGCTGAATACGCCAATGTGCAACCTCATTCTGGTTCACAAGCCAATACAGCTGTATTTCATGCTTTTTTACAACCAGGTGACATTATCTTTGGATTTGACTTGGCTCATGGTGGTCATTTAACTCACGGTTCGCCTGTTAATTTTTCTGGAAGGCTATACAATGCTCACTTTTATGGTGTAGAAAAAGATACAGGAACTCTAAACTATGATAAAATAAGTGAAGAGGCAAAAAAAATTAATCCAAAAATGATCATTGCTGGAGCGTCAGCTTATTCTAGAGATATAGATTTTAAAAAGTTTAGAGAAATAGCNGATTCATGTGGAGCTTTTTTATTAGCTGATATTTCACACCCAAGTGGACTAATTGCCTCTGGATTTTTAAATGATCCTATTCCACACTGCCATGTTGTAACTACTACTACGCATAAAACGCTTAGAGGTCCAAGAGGAGGTTTAATTTTAATGGGTAAAGATTTTGACAATCAATTTAATATTAAACTTAAAAACGGAAAATTAAAAAAAATGTCAAACCTTCTTGATATGGCTGTTTTTCCCGGAAATCAGGGAGGTCCACTAGAACATGTAATTGCTGCTAAGGCAATTGCCTTTGAAGAATGTCTTCAGCCATCTTTCAAAAATTATTGTAAAAACGTTATAGAAAACGCAAAAGTTATGGCTAATGAACTNGAAAAACATGATTACAAAATCGTCTCAAATGGTACTGACAACCACCTAGTATTAATAGATTTAAGAAATAAAAATATAACTGGTAAAGACGCTGAATTAGCGCTAGTAAAATCCAACATAACTNCAAATAAAAATATGGTTCCTTTCGATGATAAATCACCCTTTATTACAAGTGGGATAAGGCTCGGGACTGCTGCCGTGACAACTCGAGGTCTTAAAGANGATGATATAAAAAGGATTGTAAATCTAATTGATAGTTCACTTAGTAATTTTTCAGATGATTCGAAACTAAATTCAATAGCTAATGAGGTACATGACTTTATGAATGACAGACCTCTTTTTACAGTTTAGAAATATTTTTTTTTTCTACTATTTGTAACTCAAAAAGCTTATTCCAATTCTTACCTGTCATAAAAATTGTTTCTGAATTTTTATTGTAGGCAATACCATTTAGAACATCAATTTTAGGATGTTTTTCAAGATTTTCCTTTAAACCATTGAAGTCAACTACTCCTTCTACCAAACCAGTTTTTGGATCTATGATTAAGACTATATCCTTATTGAATTGATATGTATTTGCATAAATCTTTCCATTAATCCATTCCATTTCATTGATTTTTGAAATAATTGATTTATTTGTAGTTACCTGTATAAAATCAATTTCTTCCAGACTATTTGGGTCAATAATCCAAATTTTTGACGTCCCATCAGATTTATAAATTAAATTGCCATCATTACATAAACCCCAGCCTTCAATACTATTTCCATACTGAAACGAATCAATTAANTCAAAGCTTTCTAGATCATAAATGAATCCAATCTTGGACTGCCATGTTAATTGATATATTTTTTTATCAATTAATGTTATCCCTTCAGCAAAATAAGAGTTATCAATGGGTAAATTTCTGATGACTTTACCTGTTTTAAATTCTATTTCCTTAAGTGCTGATTTACCTTTAAGACCAATACTTTCGAAAAGACGGTTATCATAAAATTCAAGTCCTTGAGTATATGAGTTAATATCGTGTGGGTATTCATTAATTATCTTATAAGTAAAAAGACTAGGAGTTGATGAAGAAAGAACCCTAATATTAATTGAATTTTCTGNAAAATTATTTTTTTTAAAAANCTTTGCGGTTATTTTTTTGTCTCCTAATTTTTTTCCGATCTCGTGAATCGAATCTATTTTTTTATCATCCTTAAAATAAGATATCGAATCAAACTCTAGATCATAATTTTTTTTCAATGAGATTTTTAAAGTATCACCTGGAATAAAAACTTTCTTATTTGTTATAATAGAAAAGGTTTTAGGNTTTTTTTTATTTTCACAAAAATTAGTAAAAACTAAACTAATCAATAAAAATATCCATCTCATATAATGTAAATTTATTTAAAAAAAATTAACAATGTTTAAATTTCAAAACTCAGGATTGTATATTTGTGATTGGGTAAGTCCTATACAACCAGCTCCTATAGAATCCCCCAGGGTGGGAACACAGCAAGGGTATATGGTCGTAGCGGTGTGATATAGAAAGCTTACCCTTTTTTATTTAAATGAAAAAAGTTGTCTTAATTTCTGGTGCATCAACAGGTTTTGGTCGTTCTATTGCAAAACTTTTATCATCCAATGATTTTAAAGTTTATGGTACTTCTAGAAATCCAAAAAAGTATTCTGATTTTGAAGGGATAGAATTACTAAAGTATGATTTGACATCATTTAATGAATCAAAAAAAATAGTAGAAAAAGTTTTAGCTATTGAGGGTAAAATAGATGTTTTAATAAATAATGCTGGTTCCGGCTTTGCCGGTCCAATCGAAGAAATGTCAATTAACGATGCAAAGCAACTATTCGATACAAATTTTTTTGGTCACATTGATTTAATACAATCTGTCCTTCCTTCTATGAGAAAAAATAAAAATGGCTTGATTTTAAATATAACTTCCATTGCTGGTTACAACAATATCCCTTTCGGAAGTGTTTACTCTGCAAGCAAATGTTCGATGGAATGTTTGGGAGCATCTCTTAACATGGAGCTTAAGGATTTTGGTATAAGAGTTGTAAATATTGCTCCAGGAGATTACAGAACTGAAATTTTTGATAAAAGAATTAAATTCGAATTAAATACAATTTCACCATATTATGACAAATACAAAAAATTTATTGAAATTAGTAAATATAATATGGATAACCAGTCAAGAGATCCTATAGAAGTCGCCAAACTAACACTTAAAATTATAAAAAGTAAAAACCCTGGCATTCATTACAAAGTAGGTCATTTTTTACAAAAGTTTAGCATATCTTTAAAAAAAATATTACCTGAAAAATTATATCAAAAACTAATCATGGACCATTATAAAATCTAATTAATTATGAAATTTTTTATTGACACAGCCAATCTTGACCAAATAACTGAAGCCCAGAATTTAGGGATTTTAGATGGTGTTACTACCAATCCAAGTTTGATGTCAAAGGAAGGAATAAGTGGTCATTCAAATATTATTAATCATTATAAGAAAATTTGCGAAATAGTTGATGGGGACGTATCTGCTGAAGTAATCTCAACTGAGTTTGAAGGCATGGTAGAGGAGGGTACAGTTTTATCAAAAATAAGCAATCAGATTGTTGTTAAAATTCCAATGACTAAAAATGGAGTAAAGGCATTAAAATACTTTTCAAATAATAATATTAAAACAAACTGCACTCTAATATTCTCTCCTGGACAAGCTTTGCTTGCTGCTAAAGCAGGTGCCAATTACGTTTCT